>NZ_JBALOQ010000032.1:0-21224 GCF_036962705.1 Bacillus sp. JJ1562 | reverse complement strand
AGATCAAAGACTAAGAACGCCACTTCATGTGGCAACGTCTTTGTGACCCACATCGTGTGGGCCTAAAAAATCTGGGCGCAAACACGCCAAGGCGCATTTGATTCAGTATCCATCTATGTAGGAGGAAAAGAAATGAGTGGGAAACGGTGGGCAGCGTTAGGAATTGCTGCAGTCATATTTGTATTTTCGATCTTTTTTAATTTCGCAACAAATTTAGCCTCGAAAAACTTTAATAGTTTTTCAGATGAATTTCTAGCATCTTCAAATGAAGATTTTCTCGAAAAAGTTGTAATCGAAGGAAAAGGAATGGATAAGATTCTCGTTTTATCTGTTAATGGAGTGATTCAGGATACAGGTGAGGATGTAACTTCCTTTTTCCAAACAGCCGGCTACCAACATCAGACATTTTTAAAAATGATTGAGAAGGCAGAAAAGGATAAAACGGTGAAGGGAATTATTCTAAAAGTTAATTCACCAGGCGGCGGAGTTGTCGAAAGTGCGGAAATACATAGAAAACTAACGGATTTTAAAGAAGCAACAGAAAAACCAATCTATGTGTCAATGGGGGCTATGGCAGCTTCTGGTGGCTATTATATTTCTGCTCCAGCAGACAAGATATTTGCTACACCTGACACCATGACAGGTTCACTAGGGGTTATCATGCAAGGGATAAATTATAGTGGTCTAGCTGAAAAATATGGTGTAAAATTTGAAACCATCAAAAGTGGCCAATATAAGGATATCATGTCTCCAAGCAGGGAAATGACAGAAGAAGAAAGAAATATTATGCAAACAATGGTCGATAATGCATATCAGGGATTTGTCGATGTAATCGCAGAGGGACGTAATATGTCTGAGTCAGACGTAAGAAGTATTGCAGATGGACGTATCTATGATGGTAGGCAAGCTAAGGAAAATCATCTAATTGACGAATTAGGCTACTTTGAGGATACGGTTGAAGCCATGAAACAGGATTACGATCTTGGAAAAATTAACGTCGTTGAGTATGAGACTAATTTTGGTTTTGGATCCCTATTTTCTATGAGTGCGAAAAAATTATTTAGTGATGACTTTGAAATGGCAACATTAGTTCATCTTTTATCACAGCCAAATTCACCTAGAATGATGTACTTGTACGCAGAATAGGGGGGACTAACTTGAATATGGATCTTACACATGAAGGAGTACAGGGAAGTAATCATGTACACGAACATACAGCTGAACCAGTTGTGCAAGATAAGCCACGCTATGCAGGCTTTTGGATGCGGTTTTGGGCATATTTATTAGACTTAGTTGTCATCGGAAGTATTAATCGGATCTTGATCTATCCAGCCTTTAGGGCACTAGATATACCATTATCTGAAAGTAATATGTTTAGCGGAGCATCAATTGCAACTGCTGTTGTTTTTTATTTATATTTTGTGTTGATGACAAAGTTTTTTAACCAAACATTGGGGAAAATGGTGTTTGGTATAAAGGTTGTATCACTTGACGGACAATCTCTAACCTGGATGACAGTTCTGTTTAGGGAGTTTTTTGGTCGATATATCTCAAAGCTCTTTTTTATCGGTTATATTATCGTTGCTTTTCTTCCAAAAAAACAAGGAATTCACGACCTTTTGTCAGATACAACTGTAATACATGCTAAAGAGTAAGGGTGTCCCTAGGGCACTCTTTTTTTTATGGATTCATATTACCAAACTATACCTTTTTATGTATTTTTTACAATCTAGTAGGTGATAATGAAACATTGAAAGGGTGTGAGTGTCGTGAAATGGCTATTATTCATTTTATTATTCCTAGTCCTTCTTATCCTTTTAATTGTGATAACAAGGCTAACAATTTTTATTGAAGTAAATCACTCACAGGACGATGACCATATTAAGATTAAATTCAGCATTTGGTTTGGACTGATTAAATATACCCTTAATGTCCCAATGGTTGCAATTGATAAAGAAACGCCAAGCATTGTGTTCAAAAAAGAAAAGAAAGCAAACATAGCCACAAATAAGAAAAAGCAAAAAGAGAAATTCTCTGTTAAAAATTTATTAGAGAATCTCCATGATACAAAAGAAATCCTACAACGGGTTACTGATCTGGTTCCAATTCTTAAACATTTTTTTGAGAAAATTACAGTTTCTAAATTCGAATGGCATTCGCATATTGGGGTTGGAGATGCCGCCCATACAGGGATTATCACCGGACTTGGGTGGTCTATCAAAGGGACGATTGTCGGAGTGATCAGCCATTATCTTAACCTAAAAACTAATCCTGATTATTCAATTACTCCCTCATTCCAGGTAGCCGTTTCCGAAACAAGGTTAAAATGCATGATTCATTTTCGAATCGGGTATGCTATGGTAGCAGGAATCAAGGCGATTAAAAGGTGGCGAGGGGGCATGCCGAAATTTAAATCCCAGTCTCTCTCAAAGCTAAATAAAGCCGATTCGGATAAAAAATCAGTTTGAAAAGCCAGGAGGAATGTATAATGTCAGATCATCCAATACAGGGTCTAATGAAGACCGCAATGGAAAATTTAAAACAAATGATTGATGTGAATACAATTATCGGTGATCCTGTTGAAACGCCTGATGGGAGCGTTATTTTAACGGTCTCAAAAGTTGGCTTTGGATTTGCTGCAGGAGGTAGTGAGTTCAAGGGACAAGGTGAGGGTGGAAAAGATAGCAATAGTGGTGGTGGAGACCAACAGCAACAACAAGGATCTAAACTACCATTCGGTGGAGGAAGTGGTGGTGGAGTTTCGATTACACCAATCGCCTTTTTAATAGTAAGCGCAAATGGTGTTAAAATGCTTCATCTTGATGAGAGCACTCATTTATTTGAAAAACTGCTTGAGCTTGCACCACAGGCTGTTGACAAAATCCAACAAATGTTAAAAAAGAATAATCAAGATCACCAAAATCAACAGAAACAACCTGATTTCGATATATAAGTAATGATAGAGTTAGCTGTCTTACAGTTGACTCTTTTTTACTTGAACCCGTGCTGATTAAAATAAAAACCTCCGTCGGAGACATGCGATTTTCAATGGTAATTTTTCCAGCATTACCTAGTACTAAGCCCTCATGGAGGACATCCACAGATTGAAGTTTCACTGTATCTCGCATAAGATCAAAGATTAAAAACGCCACACTGTGGCAACGTCTTTATGACCCACTTCCTATCGGGCTAACATCTGAGCGCAAATACGCCAAGCGCATTTGATTCGCTTTTTTCATTCGAATTCATTGCAATCCTCTGGAATTAAATATATCATTTACACTGTACATATAAATTTAAGGAGGATTTTGGAAAATGGCAAATATCACATTTAAAAACAATCCAGTCACTTTATTGGGGAATGAAGTAAAGGTTGGGGACAAGGCTCCTGATTTTACTGTATTAGCAAATGATTTATCGGAAGTTTCACTTGCAGACTCAAAAGGTTCTGTTAGATTAATCGCTTCTGTACCATCACTTGATACAGGTGTATGTGATGCAGAAACTCGTCGTTTTAATGAAGAGGCAGCTGGTTTAGGTAATGTTAAAATCTTAACAGTAAGTGTTGATTTGCCATTTGCACAAAAGCGTTGGTGTGGTGCAAACGGTATTGAAAATGTTCAAACTCTTTCCGACCATCGTGATCTTTCTTTCGGAGAAGCATATGGTGTAGCCATTCAAGAACTACGCTTATTGGCTCGTGCCGTATTCGTGATAGACAGCAACGACACAGTTACATATGTTGAGTATGTAAGTGAAGCAACAAACCATCCAAACTATGAAGCAGCATTAGAAGCAGCAAAGGCAGCAAATTAAGATAGTATATTAAGGGAATCCCAATTAAGATTGGGGTTCTTTTTTTAACCTTATTGAACTAGATAGAAATTTCTTTTACAATAGAGGGATATGTAAAGAGGACGAAAAAGGAGTTATCGCAATGGCACAAATATCTGCAGTTGAAAAACTATTTACCGTTATTGACAACACAGCAACAATTCTTCAAGAAGAATTATCATGTACATACCTAGAGGCAGTTGCAGAAACAGGTGAAAACCTTTTCCAAAACACCATCCTACAAGAAGAATTAAGTGAACTATCGAAAAAGCGTATTGAAAAAGAATACACTCATATCAACCTAAATCAATGTTCAGTTGAGGAAATTCGTAAGGCCTACCAGCTTGCCTCGCTAAAAGGAATGAAGGAAGCAACCCAGGCGAACCACGAAATGACACCAGACGCAGTTTCGATCTTTATGGGCTACCTCGTCTCAAAATTTACCGAAGGCTGGAACGGATTCAGCATTTTTGATCCGGCTGTTGGGACTGCAAATCTATTGACAACCGTACTTAATCAAAATCAATCGAAAGAAATTAAGGCATATGGAATTGATGTGGACGACCTCTTAGTTAAAGTAGCATATGTGAGTGCGAACTTACAGCAGCATTCTATTCAATTCTATAACCAAGACAGTCTACAGCCGCTATACATAGACCCTATGGACGTAGTGGTCTGCGATTTACCTGTCGGGTATTACCCAAATGACCTTGGGGCTGCAAGCTTTGAACTTCGAGCTAAAGAAGGTCATTCTTATGCTCACCATCTTTTTATTGAACAAAGTCTTAAATATACAAAAGCAGGTGGCTATTTATTTTTCCTAGTGCCGAATCACTTATTTACAAGTGAGTATGCAAAGGAATTAAATACTTTTCTTAAAGAGCACTCTGTCATTCAAGGAATGATTCAGCTGCCTCTGTCCTTGTTTAAAAATGAAAAAGCAGCTAAAAGTATTTTTATGATCCAGAAAAAAGGACCTGAAGTGAAAGCACCAAAGCAAGCCCTATTTGCCAACCTACCGAAGTTTTCAAATCAGGCAGCTATGTCAGACATTATTAAACAAATTGATGATTGGTTTACACACGAAAAAAACTAATTTGATATATGGAGACCTAGAAAATAGGTCTCTTTTTTGTTTAATAAAAATATAGAATTTCACCCCATTTTCAATGTGTAACTACTTGTAAAGAGAGAATAGAGGTATGTAACTAGATAAAATTAGGAGAATGTGTACCCGTGAAAAGCGTAAAGAGGCACGCGTCTGGATAAAACCAGGAGATAGCGTACCTGTTGCCATTCTAATGCTAGCTTTTGAATAATAACGCTTTCTATTATCTGAATATAGGAACATTATGGCGAAAACGGTACCAAATCAGCATACTCCTTGAAAAGTTTTTGCCCCGATGTTTAAATGAATAAGGCATCTATGAAACCTTGTCGTTTTGCATAGAATAATGTTGAACGAAAATTTACATATAAAAAGTGATTTAAACAAAGGAGCGGACGATATGTCGAAAATCATTGCCATAAATGCAGGAAGTTCTTCACTAAAATTTCAATTATTTGAAATGCCGAGTGAAGAAGTTATTACTAAAGGAATTTTTGAAAGAATTGGACTTGAAAAAGGGATTTTTACAATTTCAGTAAATGACGAAAAGATAACAACAGAAACTGAACTTCCGGATCATGCTGTTGCTGTAAAAATATTACTAAATAAACTAACTGAATTAGGTATTATCAAATCCTTAGATGAAATCGATGGTATCGGGCATCGGGTTGTACACGGTGGTGAATCCTTTGCTGACTCAGTTGTCATTACCGATGAGGTTTTAGCAGAAATAGACAGGCTATCCGAATTAGCGCCATTGCATAACCCAGCCAATATTACGGGAATCAGAGCTTTTCATGAAGTATTACCAAATGTTCCAGCAGTAGCCGTATTCGACACAGCCTTTCACCAATCAATGCCTGAGAAGTCATTTTTATATAGTCTACCTTATGATTATTATAAAGACTTTGGAATTAGAAAGTATGGATTTCATGGAACATCCCATAAGTATGTATCACAACGTGCAGCAGAACTTTTAGGCAGGCCTTTAGAAGAGCTACGCCTATTGTCATGCCATCTTGGAAATGGTGCTAGTATCGCTGCAATTGAAGGCGGAAAATCCATTGATACTTCCATGGGCTTTACACCGCTTGCTGGTGTAACTATGGGAACACGCTCAGGAAATATTGACCCTGCATTAATTCCATTTATCATGGAGAAAACAGGGAAAACAGCTGATGAAGTGCTAGATGTGTTAAACAAAGAAAGTGGAATGCTGGGTGTTTCTGGATTCTCAAGTGACTTGCGTGATCTTCAGGAGCAAGCAGATCAAGGAAACAGCCGTGCCAAACTAGCACTAGAAGTTTTTGCTAGCAGAATTCATAAATACATTGGTTCTTACGCAGCACGTATGCATGGTGTGGATGCGATCATTTTCACAGCAGGTATTGGAGAAAACAGTGACACCATTCGTGCAAGAGTACTAACTGGTCTAGAGTTCATGGGTGTTTATTGGGATCCAACTTTAAATAAGGTAAGAGGAAAGGAAGCATTTATTAGCTATCCACACTCACCAGTAAAAGTTATTATCATTCCTACAGACGAGGAAGTCATGATCGCTCGTGATGTAATGCGTTTAACAAAATAAATGAAGTTGGGACAAACTCTTAATGGGTTTGTCTTTTTTATTTGCTAAAAAGGGTCAGGATTTTTCTACAACAACATTGTGGTATAATACACATAGCGAAAGTTGGAAACGGAGGATGAATATGGGATATACAGAACGGGAATTAAAGGTTTTAAACGAGATTGATAAATGGTCAGACCAAATGCATCATGAACAAACAGATTTTGAAATGACCTATGACAAATGGCTTGAAAACTCGTTAGGTCTTATTCCAGAGAATGTCCGGACCGAGTTTTTTTCAAAACTAGATAATTGGCTATTTCATTTACATGCGATACTTCAAGGCTCACAATTTCAAGTCGATGCAAGGGAGAGGCTTATCCGTTCGGCAAGAATTTTTAACCAGGACATTGACGATATATCTGATTTGAAAGATCTCACGATTGACGAGCTTTCATACCTAACCGAAAACCAGATTGCGAAGCATCGCCTTTATTCTTTTGCACACGGAGGCTTGTCTGGTACAGGGGGACTTCTTCTACTCGGAACGGATATACCTGCGATTACCATCCTCAATCTTCGTGTTGTGCAATTAATTGCGATGACGTATGGTTATGAAGTAAATACACCATATGAAATGATGACATCTTTAAAGGTATTTCATGCTGCTACATTGCCTAAACGCATGAGATATCAGGGATGGGATGCACTTATCAATGATGCGGACGTGACCAATCAGAACCAATACTTTTATAATGGATCTGAGGAATTAACTGATGAAACTTGGCTTGAGCTACCATTAAAGCATATTGTAAAAGCAGTCGCAATCTCAGTCCTACGTAAGCGTATGATTCAAGGGATTCCTCTAATCAGTATGGCGATTGGTGCTGGTATGAATTATCAACTAACAAGACAGGTCAGTGATTTTGCCCATAATTATTACCGTCTTCGCTTTTTGAAAGAAAAGGAGTCATAAGATATGAGTGTCCAGGAACATAAGCAAGCTACACCAAACTCAGTCACATGCAAAGTCATTACGATAAGTGATACAAGAACAAAAGAAACAGATAAAAGTGGTCAACTCATGATTACATTACTTGAAGAAAGTGGTTTTAAGGTCTTAGACTATAAAATCGTGAAGGACGTAGAAGCATATATTGAAAAAGCAATACGTGAAGGCTGTAATCACGAAGAAATTGATGTTGTTCTAACAAATGGAGGAACTGGTATTGCAAAACGTGATGTGACAATTGAGACCGTTTCAAAATTATTAGATAAAGAAATAGTCGGATTCGGCGAATTGTTTCGAATGCTTAGCTATACGGAGGATATCGGCTCAGCAGCCATTCTTTCAAGAGCAATAGCGGGTGTTAGTAACGATACAGCAATTTTTTCAACACCAGGTTCTTCTGGAGCCGTAAAGCTTGCTATGAAAAAATTAATCCTGCCGGAACTTGGTCACGTTGTCAGTGAAATAAAAAAGGATTTAAAAAGGGTCTAATCACTCTAAGATTAGGCCCTTTCTATTGGTGTATTTTCTTTGATATTCCTTGGTTCATTCTGTACCAAATCCATAAATCATTAATGGTGGAGGCACACTCAGAGATTTCGTTGTTTAGTTTACAGGAGCGTTCGAAATCAAGCTCATTGCCGAGCTGTTCTTGTTTTTTATTAATAACGGTTTCAATTTCTGCAATTCGATCTGGGATATGTCCCCTGATGTTTTCCCATTGAAATAAAATATACTGCTGGGTTTCCTCTTTATACTCCTCCCATTCCTTTTCTAATGAAGGAAGAAGAATTCCAAGTCGTTCATCAAAATGAAAATAAGCCCCCATGATTACCACTCCTAGTAGGTCATGCTTCTATTCTACAATACCCCTAATTTATTTTCTATGAAAAAAGTTTTTTAAATTTTCATCACTTTACTATTGAAAAATGTAGAAAGAGTTGCTAAAGTTATACATTATAAATGTATAAATATAAAAATATATGAATTATTATTCGAAAGGGAGATACAACATGAGCAAAAATAAAGTTGTTTTAGCATATTCTGGTGGTCTAGATACAAGTGTTGCAGTTAAATGGTTACAGGAGCAAGGGTATGATGTCGTTGCTTGCTGTTTAGATGTAGGTGAAGGAAAAGACTTAGGATTTATCAAAGATAAAGCCATTACAGTCGGAGCTGTATCTTCATACGTCATTGATGCGAAGGAAGAATTTGCTAATGAATATGCGCTTGCTGCTTTACAAGCACATACACTTTACGAAGGAAAATATCCGTTAGTGTCTGCATTATCTCGCCCGCTAATTGCAAAAAAACTTGTTGAAGTTGCCGAACAAGAAAATGCAATTGCAGTTGCACACGGCTGTACTGGAAAAGGAAATGACCAGGTTCGCTTTGAGGTTTCAATTAAAGCATTAAATCCAGATCTTGAAGTTTTAGCACCGGTTCGTGAATGGAGCTGGTCACGTGAAGAGGAAATCGAATATGCGAAACAACATAATATTCCGATTCCAATTAATTTAGATAGCCCATTTTCAATTGACCAAAACCTTTGGGGGCGCAGTAATGAGTGTGGAATTTTAGAAGATCCATGGGCTGCACCGCCAGAAGAGGCATATGAATTAACAGCAGCTCTTGAAGAAACACCAAATACACCTGACATTATTGAAATTGGTTTTGAACAAGGTGTACCAAAAACAATTAATGGTCAGCAATATACATTATCAGAATTGATTCTTGAATTAAACCAAATTGCTGGAAAACACGGAGTAGGTCGTATCGACCATGTTGAAAACCGCCTTGTTGGGATTAAATCTCGTGAAGTATATGAGTGTCCAGGTGCAATGACTTTAATAACTGCACATAGAGAGCTCGAAGATCTTACACTTGTAAAAGAAGTGGCACATTTCAAACCAGTCATCGAGCAAAAGCTTACTGAACTAATATACAATGGACTTTGGTTCTCACCATTAAAAGACGCCTTACTTGGTTTCTTAAAAGAAACACAAAAAAATGTAAATGGAACAGTACGAGTAAAACTCTTTAAAGGTCACGCAATTGTCGAAGGACGTAAATCAGAAAATTCATTATACGATGAAAAGCTTGCGACTTATACTTCAGATGATGAATTTGATCATAATGCTGCAGTTGGTTTCATTTCATTATGGGGCTTACCAACAAAGGTGAATAGTATTGTAAATAATAGCAAGAAGGTAGGAGTATGAAAAAGCTTTGGGGAGGAAGATTCACCAAAAGTGCGGAACAATGGGTAGATGAGTTCGGTGCATCAATCTCCTTTGATCAAGAACTGGTAAAGGAAGATATTGAAGGAAGTATTGCCCATGTTACAATGCTTGGTAAATGCGGAATCGTTTCAATGGAAGAAGCAGATGCCATAAAGTCAGGGTTACTTACCTTATTAGAAAAAGCAAAAAATGGTGAATTGGAATACTCTGTTGCGAATGAAGATATTCATTTAAATATCGAAAAAATGCTTATTGATGAGATTGGGCAAGTCGGTGGTAAGCTTCATACAGGGCGAAGCAGAAATGACCAGGTTGCAACGGATATGCATTTATACTTACGGCAACAAGTAGATGAAATTATCGAACTTGTTGAGGAACTACAAAACGCGATCGTGGAACAAGCAGAACAACATGTTGAAACGATAGCACCTGGATATACACATTTACAGAGGGCGCAGCCAATTTCATTTGCCCATCATTTGTTGGCTTATTATTGGATGCTTGAACGCGATAAGGAGCGTTTAACAGACTCGTTAAAAAGAATCAATATGTCTCCATTAGGGGCTGGTGCCTTAGCTGGTACTACTTTCCCAATCGATCGTTATTACAGTGCAGAGCTTTTAGGATTTGAAAAGATCTATGAAAATAGTATTGATGCCGTGAGTGACCGAGATTTTATCGTTGAGTTTTTAAGCAATAGCTCGATGATCATGATGCATCTTTCGCGTTTTTGTGAAGAGCTAATACTTTGGTCTTCTCAGGAATTTAATTTTATTGAAATGGATGATGCTTTTGCAACTGGAAGCAGTATTATGCCACAAAAGAAGAATCCTGATATGGCAGAGCTGATCCGTGGTAAAACAGGAAGGGTTTATGGAAATCTCTTCGGCATATTAACTGTCCTTAAAGGAACACCACTTGCGTATAATAAAGATATGCAAGAGGACAAAGAAGGCATGTTTGATACTGTTAAAACGGTAAAAGGATCATTGAAAATTTTTGCTGGAATGGTGTTAACTATGAAGGTAAAAACGGAAACGATGGCAACAGCCGTAAAAAAGGATTTTTCCAATGCGACAGAGCTTGCGGATTATTTAGCATCTAAGGGACTACCGTTTAGAGAGGCCCATGAGGTTGTTGGAAAACTAGTTTTAATTTGTATTGAACGCGGCGTTTTCCTAGGAGATTTGCCACTTGAAGTGTTTAAAGAGTCATCTGTACTCTTTGAAGAAGATATTTATGAAGTGTTATTACCTGCAACTGCTGTAGCTCGTCGTAAGAGTGCAGGAGGTACAGGTTTTGAAGAAGTATATAAGGTTTTACAAAAAATAAAACAAACAAAAAAATCGTGAATGTTCACGATTTTTTTGTTTTCTATCTCAATCAAATACGCCTTGGCGTATTTGCACCCGATTTTTTTAGGCCCACACGATGTGGGTCACAAAGACGAAGACATTAGGAAGTGGCGTTCTTAGTCTTTGATCCTATGCTCCGAAAAATTGCCTTTGAAAAATCGTGGCAACCGCCGGAGGCTTTAACTTTATTCAGTTGGAATTGATCCCAACTGAATAAAGTTACTCTTTCTCTGTTCGTACAACCATGACATCACATTTTGCATAACGTGTGATGTTTTCGGAAACACTGCCTAAAAGGAAACGTTCGACAGCATTAAGACCAGTGGCACCACAAATAATTAAATCTACTTGACGCTTTGGAGCAATTTCTTTTGCAATTTTTATTTTAGGAGATCCGTATTCTAGTATTGTTTCTATATCTTCTATACCTGATTCTTCAGCGATTTGTTCATATCGATTAAGTAATTCTTTTCCGAATTTTTCAGATTGCTCTGTTAGGTTTTGATGGTATGCTCCAATTGATGCAAATTGTTTTAAGTCAATCACATGAGTAATAATGAGTTCTGAGTGATACCGCTTACAAACATCGATTGCTTTTTTAAAAGCCCATTCTGCTTCCTTTGAACCATCAACAGCAACAAGGACCTTTTTATAGGAAACTAGCATTTTAATGCCCCCTAAATTTAGAAATGATCTTTCTACTATTATTATAGCACTGAAGACGGAATTAATAGAAAAATAATCGTGAATAAAAATTGAACTTTTCCTTGATTATTAGGTAGAAAAATACTATTATGTAAGTGTTTTCATGACTAATGTAATATTGTTTGTGTTTTTATGAAATAGATGTTCGTTGATAACATTTAAGGGAGTGTATTTACATGCGTATTGGTGTACCTCGGGAGATTAAAAATAACGAAAACCGCGTTGCAATGACGCCAGCCGGTGTTGTGAGTCTTGTAAGCTTCGGCCATGAAGTATATATAGAAGCTAACGCTGGGGCAGGGTCTGGATTTACAGATCAACAATATGCTGATGCAGGGGCAATTATTGTAAATACACCAAGTGAAGCATGGCGGGCGGAAATGGTCATGAAGGTAAAAGAACCTCTGCTAGAGGAGTATCAATATTTCCGTAAAGACTTACTCTTATTTACTTATTTACATTTAGCTGCCGAGCCTGAACTAACAAAGGCTCTCGTCCGGAACAAAGTAATTGGGCTCGCCTATGAAACGGTTCAGCTATCGAACTGTTCTCTTCCGTTGTTAACTCCAATGAGTGAGGTTGCAGGAAGGATGGCAACGCAAATCGGTGCTCAATTTTTAGAGAAGCCACATGGTGGTAAAGGTATTTTACTAGCAGGTGTACCTGGAGTACATCGTGGTAAAGTGACGATTATCGGTGGAGGAGTTGCAGGTACGAATGCTGCTAAGATGGCAGTCGGTCTTGGAGCGCAGGTAACGGTTATCGATTTAAATCCAGAACGTCTTCGCCAGCTTGATGATATTTTTGGAGCAGATGTAACAACTCTTATGTCAAACCCACTAAATATTGCAGAAGCTGTGAAGGAATCTGATCTTGTAATCGGTGCAGTACTCATTCCTGGAGCGAAGGCGCCAAAACTTGTAACGGAAGAAATGATCAAATCAATGGCTCCTGGCTCTGTAGTCGTGGATATTGCGATTGACCAAGGTGGGATTTTTGAAACCACCGACAGGATTACAACACATGATAATCCAACTTATATCGAACATGAAGTGGTCCATTATGCTGTCGCGAACATGCCTGGAGCAGTACCACGCACATCAACCTTTGCACTAACAAATGTAACAGTTCCATATGCATTGATGATAGCGAACAAAGGCTTCAAGCAAGCTTGTTTGGAAAATGATGCTTTGTATAAAGGAATTAATACGATAGATGGATATGTAACCTACAAAGCGGTTGCTGAAGCACATGGAACCTCCTATTCAGATGCAAAAACACTACTAGATAATCGATAAAAGTCTCAGGATACCTTCTTATTAGGTATCCTTTTTCTGTTTTACCAGCACTTTAATCATTGTCACATTTTTTACGCATAAAAATATGATAAAGAAAAAGTTTGTAGTGAGTAATACGCCTACTAAATTGTAAAGGAGTGCAAAAGAATGGGTTCATCGGTTTTTTATAATGAATCATTAGCCCGACTTGTTCACCGACCAACTACTACAGCACCAGAAAACCCAAATCAATCAACCTATTATATAAGCTTTGTAACTGAGCATATAAAACTGCAGGAGAAATACAATGAAACCGTTAATGAATATATAAAGAGTAATGAAGGGCTAATCAAAAAATTAGCGGAAGAACAAAAGGGATTACAGCACCGATTTTTTAAACAAGAACAAAATCAAATGGAGAATAATGAAAAATTCTCGAAAAAGATGACAGAACAGAAAAACTTATTGGAGGTATTTGTTGGCTTTATGAAGAAACAGGAAAAATACAATGAGACAGCAGCCAAGCAGCAAGTGGAGCATAAAGACCAGCTTGAGATTCTAGGACAAATTGTTCGAAATCAAGAAATCTTTAATAACAAAGTTTCGGAGAATTTGAATCTGGTGAAGGAGCAATTTGACCAAATCATAGCTTCCTTAAAAAATCATGAGGTGAAAAATGAAACCATTTCAAAACGGTTTGAAGAAAAAGACGAAAAAGATCAGGCAATCGTAGATACTATCTCGGAACAAAGAGAACTATTTTTCAAGGTGTTAAATGGTTTAAAGGATAATAAAGATCAATATGATATTTTATTTGATTATGTGCGTAATCAGGATAATTTTAACCATAAGCTGTTTGAGTACCTGTGCTCTAAATTTGAAAAAGTAGAAGAAAGTGCAATAAATTAAAAAGGACCCAAGGAGGGTCCTTTTCTCTGTTACTTTATGATAAGTTCTTTCGGGAAATTAGTTAATGTATTAGCTCCATCGGCGGTGATAATCATATCATCTTCAATTCGAACGCCACCAATTTCCGGAACATAAATTCCTGGTTCAATGGTGAATACCATTCCCTTTTGTAAAAGCATATCGTTCGTTTCATTCATGGATGGGAATTCATGAACATCAATGCCTAGGCCATGACCAATTCGATGTGTAAAATATTCTCCATAACCAGCATTCGAAATAATTGAACGTGCCTTACTGTCGATATCTCCAACTCTTGTTCCTGGTTTACATGCATCAACAGCTGCTAATTCAGCTTTTAATACGGTTTCATAAACCTCACGTTGTTGATCTGAAATCTCACCAAATGCGACAGTTCTAGTAATGTCTGAGCAATATCCATCAACAACAACACCTAAATCAAAAAGGACAAAATCACCTTTTTTGATTTTATCTAGTCCAGGTTTTCCGTGTGGTGCAGCTGTTTTAAGCCCTGTTAATACCATAGTATCAAAGGACATCTGACGAATTCCTTTTTTCTTTAGCTCAAATTCGATTGTTGCAAGCACATCTAATTCTGTTTTACCTTCAGCGATTGCTTGAACCCCGATTTCCACTCCATAATCAGCAAGCTTTGCAGCTTCTTGGAGAATGGAGATCTCCTTTTCATCTTTAATCATACGTAATGAATGTAATTTTTCTTCAGCAGAAACGATAGCGGTGGATGGGAATAATGTTTGAATCTGCTCAAACCGATCAACAGTTAAGTGCTCTTTTTCAAGAGCTAATGTAGAGACAGTTATATTTCTTTTTGAAAGTGATTTTTGGATTAGCTCCCATGGATTATCTGTATCACTATATCCGATGATTTCATATTGCCAACCAGCATGACGTGCTTGGCTGAGCTCCATATTTGGGCAAATTAAGATAGGCTCTTCATCTTGAAAAACGAATAAACCGAGAAGTCTTTCGTGAGGATCCGTATAAAAATTTGTTAAGTAAAATACATTTGGAGTAGACGTAATGAAACTACATGTAATGTCCTTTTCTTTTAACCAACTAGAAAGCTGTTGTAATCGTTGATTCATATATGACACATCCTTCTGAATAATAAAGACACAGTTCATTTTAGCACTTTGTTGATTGAAGCGAAAGGTGAGAAGCTTATATGAAAATTAATTCAAGGTTTGTTTTATTTAGTAAAAGGGTATAAAAAAGAAGGAAAGTAAGCAACTGAAAAGAAGATATATAGTAAAGAGTTACATACAATTTTCGAAAAGGGGAGATACATATGAAGGTATCGTATCATGGGCATTCTGTAGTAAAAATTGAAACTGGTGGAAAGACGATTATTATTGACCCATTTATTACAGGAAACCCGAATACAGACTTAAATGCTGCTGAAGAAAAAGTCGATGTCATTTTACTCACTCATGGACACGGAGATCATGTTGGGGACACAGTAGACCTGGCTAAGCGCAATTCAAGTTTAGTGGTTGCTCCAAATGAACTCGCTGTTTATATGGGCTGGCAGGGGTTAAAAGTGCATCCGATGCATATTGGTGGTGCCCACCAATTTGATTTCGGAAAGGTGAAATTTACTCTTGCTTTCCATGGTTCAAGTGTAGAAATCCCTGAGAAAAAAGAGTTAGTATATACGGGAATGCCAGGTGGGATTCTGTTTAGAGCTGAAGGGAAGACAATTTACCATGCAGGGGACACCGCACTGTTTTATGACATGAAATTAATTGGTGAACTGAATGACATTGATGTTGCCTTCTTACCTATTGGTGATAATTTCACAATGGGACCAGATGATGCTTTAATTGCGGCTGAATGGCTGAAGGCAAAAACAATAGTGCCGATTCATTATAATACATTCCCGGTGATTAGGCAGGATGCCAATGAATTTGTTTCAAGACTTACCTCTGCCGAAGGGAAAGTTTTATCTGCTGGGGATTCAATTGAATTGTAGATGTAACAAGACGCGAGGTTTCGCGTCTTTTTTTTATGATTGCTTCATAGAATGATACAAGCATAGGTAAAGGAGGAAATTGTATGCATAATAGATTATTACTATGTTTATTACTTTGTGGTGTTTTACTTTATTACGGGGTACCACGATTAACGATTGGAGCGGAGGGCTTAGAGGGGATTTTTGCGATTTCCTGGCTCGTTTTTGCCTTGATTGTAGTTAGTGGAAATCTAATTGGTTTATTGTATAATCCAAAATCTGCTCAAAAAATGACAAACCCACAAGTAGCGTCATCAAAACGTCGACAAAGAATGCGGAACTACTAACATAATTTTGCGAAAATATGTTAGTAGTTTGCCTCCGGCGGATGCCACAGATTTTCAAAGGTAACTTTTCGAGCTTGCTCGAAAAAATCTGGGCGCAAATACGCCGAGGCGTATTTGATTAACACCACTAAATTGATTAAACCATACTTCACCCGTATAATAGAGTTAAGAAAATAACGGAAATAGATAAAGTATGATTATTAGAGGGTGAAGAGCTTGGCGACGAAGCATGAGCAAATTTTACAGTATATTGACACACTTCCGATTGGTGAAAAAATTTCAGTTCGACAAATTGCAAAGGATATGAAGGTGAGTGAGGGTACTGCTTACCGTGCCATCAAAGACGCCGAAAATAAGGGATATGTTAGCACCATCGAACGTGTGGGAACGATTCGAATTGAACTAAAGAAGAAAGAAAACTTTGAGAAGTTGACTTTCGCCGAAGTCGTCAATATTGTCGATGGACAAGTGCTTGGAGGAAAAGCGGGTCTACATAAAACATTAAATAAATTCGTTATTGGTGCGATGAAGCTTGAAGCAATGATGCGTTATACAGGTGCCGGAAACCTATTGATTGTTGGTAACCGTACAAAGGCTCATGAATATGCATTAAATGCAGGAGCAGCTGTATTAATTACGGGTGGGTTTGATACGGAAGATGAAGTAAAAAAGCTTGCTGATGAGCTTCAACTACCAATTATCTCAAGTAGTTATGATACCTTTACGGTTGCAACAATGATTAACCGAGCAATTTATGATCAGCTCATAAAAAAGGAAATTGTGTTGGTTGAGGATATTTTAACCCCGAAAACGGAGACAGTTAGCCTTCAACTATCAGATAAGGTTGAGAAATGGTATGAACATAATACTGAAACAGGGCACGGACGTTATCCTGTTATTGACCATCAATCAAAGGTGGTCGGCATGGTGACTGCAAAGGACATCATGGGACAGGATCCTAATATGCTCATTGAAAAAGTGATGACAAAACACCCAATGACAGTGAATGGAAAAACATCTGTTGCCTCTGTTTCTCATATGATGGTTTGGGAAGGAATTGAAATGCTTCCTGTCGTGGATCAATCAAATCGGTTACAAGGTATCATTAGTCGTCAGGATGTTTTAAAAGCCCTTCAGATGATTGGCCGTCAACCACAAGTAGGAGAAACGATAGATGATATTGTCACAAATCAGCTAGTGGATGTTTCTGCTGATGGTGAGGCTATTTATCAATGCGAAGTAACTCCGCAAATGACAAATTACTTGGGAACCATTTCCTACGGTGTGTTTACAACGATTGTCACTGAGGCTGCCAATCGGGTACTTAAATCCTTTAAAAAAGGCGATCTTGTTATTGAAAATATGACGGTTTATTTTATGAAGCCTGTTCAAATTGATAGTATGATGGAAATTCATCCAAGAGTTTTAGAGGTAGGAAGACGATTTGGTAAGGTTGATGTTGAAGTTTTCAATGGCGGAGTCGTTGTTGGAAAGGCAATGATGATGGCACAATTAATCGAGAGATAAATAAGAAAGGTGCTGGAGCTAGACAACGAAAACTAGTACGGAATTTTACTCTTTCTATCTTTTAAGGGCAAAAAAAGAGACGCTATTACGCGTCTTTTTTCTTGCTTACTGTTGTTCTGCTTCTTTCATAACTAATGGCTGATAATGCTTGAAGGCACGGAAACCTGCCCATGTACTTCCCCCGCCAACTAATATAAGGATAGTACCAATTACATATGAGATTGTAGATGGATGAACGAAGTATGCATTTAAACCGAATAAGGCAACAAATAGTCCAAGTGCCATACTAGATTTCGCTGAAAGCCATTGTTTTTCAATTGGACGTCTTGTACGGAAGTATTTTGTTTTATAATAAAAATAAAATACAAGTGCAAAAATGATTAACATAACAAGTATTTGCATATGATGCTTCCTCCAATTATAGATTACTATTTCTATTGTAACTTAGAACGAATCCAAAATGCTAGTGAATAGAATGTGAAGAAATAGGTGAAAAGGAGAAATAAAATGATTCATACGATTCTAAAAACTATAACGGAATTTGATACAATTATCATTCATCGCCATGTAAGGCCAGACCCAGATGCATATGGTTCACAAAGTGGCCTCGCAGAAATCTTGAAAGCCTCCTTTCCAACTAAAAACATATTTGTCGTTGGTGAGGATGAACCCTCTTTGCTCTTTCTTAAGGAAATGGATCAGATTTCTGATGAAATGTATGAAGACGCCTTAGTGATTGTTTGCGATACTGCAAATCAGGGTCGGATTTCAGACACGCGTTACAAACGCGGCAAAAAGCTAATCAAAATTGATCATCACCCAAATGATGACCCATATGGTGATCATATTTGGGTTGATACAAATGCAAGCTCTTGCAGTGAAATGATTTATGAGCTTTACCTACAAGGGAAAAAACAAGGATATACACTTACAAAGGAAGCTGCGAGACTTCTATTTGCTGGAATTGTCGGAGACACCGGTCGTTTTCTGTTTCCAAATACAAATCCAAAGACATTTACATATGCTGGAGAATTAATTGAATATGGCTTTCATTTTCCTCAAATTTACGATGATTTATATAAAACAAAAGAAAATGTGGCACGTCTGAGTGGCTATGTCTATCAGAATTATAAGGTTACCGAAGATGGAGTAGGCTGGATGGTGATTACAAACGATATTCTAAAAGAATACAATGTAACACCTTCGGAAGCGTCGCAGCTGGTAAGTAATTTAGGAAATATCGAAAATATTAAGACATGGGTGTTTTTCGTGGAGGAAAAGAATCAAATTCGTGTTCGTCTACGTTCAAAAGGGCCAGTAATTAACGGAGTTGCAAAAAAATATAATGGTGGTGGTCATCCCCTTGCATCTGGAGCTACTATCTATTCATGGAAAGAGGTAGATCAGGTCATCGCTGATTTGCGGGATGTTTGCAACATGGAGCTAAAAAAATAAAGTCGCTCCATTTGTGTGCGACTTTTTTAGCTTTCTACCTTTACAGGGATGAACCATGAGCCTAATTCAGTTACTTCTTCAAAAACATTAAGGTTTAATGCTTGTATTTCTTTCTTGATTGCATTTATTACATCTGGAGATTCTGCGTAAGTGGAGTACCCATTCTTTAAATGTGCCATTTTTTCATTTAATAGTTTTCTACGGTTAATATACATATTTTACCTCCTCATAGGTATTATTTTTATTTTATTTCATTTTAGTTTAAAAATGCTACATAATTTTTAAATTTTCTAAAAATTAATAATGTATCTGTAACAAAAAATACACTTTTAAAAAAGTAAAAGCCTCCCAAAAAGGATAAAACGGTTCCGTTTCGAGGTGCTTATCTGAATTTTATGGCCAAAATGACAAAAGTTTTAACATTGCAAATGGGTATATAAAAACGTAAAAACTTACAGCATATGAAGTGAACCAAAAAAGTTAGACATTTATATTTAAGCAACCTGTTGGACCTGAGACCGGTACTCTACTGGGCTCAGGTCTTTTAACTTTGTCTTCATGCGGATATTGTTGTAGTAGTAAATATAATCATGTAACTCCTGTACAAAATGCTCAATACTTTTAAAATCCTGAAGATAGAGGAGTTCTGTCTTAAGGATACCAAAGAAGTTCTCGATAACGGCATTATCGAGACAGTTTCCCTTTCGGGACATGCTTTGTTTAATATTCCTTTCTTTAAGAGTTTTCTGGTACTTAGCCATCTGATAATGCCATCCTTGATCAGAATGGAGGATTAACTCATCCTCTGGATCTAAAACCACTAACGCTTGATCAAGCATGTCTCCTACTAAATCAAAAGTAGGGCGAGACTTGATGGTGTACGAGATGACCTCACTATTGAACAAATCAAGAATAGTAGATAGATAGACTTTTTGTCCGAAAAGGCTGAACTCTGTAACGTCTGTTACCCATTTCTGATTAGGCTTGTTGGCTTGGAAATCCCTATTTAGAACGTTAGGCGCAACTTTCCCTACATTTCCGCGATAGGACTTATATTTCTTCATACGAACCTGGCACTTAATCCCCATCTGGTTCATTAGCTTTAGGACAGTCTTTGGGTCAAGAATCATGCCTTTTTTATCAAGCTCTTTTTTTATTCTACGGTGCCCATAACGACCTTTATGTTGGTGATATATTTCTTGTATTGCTTCTTTCACGTTTGCGTATTTATCAGGGCAATCCATGCGTTTTGTCCAATAATAATATGTGCTTCTTTTGATCCGCGCAATCTTAATCAGCTCAGCGACTTTATATTCATCCCTTAGTTCAAAAATTACTTGCGCTTTGAGTTTTCTTGTAATTTTTCCTGTTCCTGAACTAAGGCATTCAACTTTTTTAGATAAGCGTTCTCCATTCGTAACCGTTCGACTTCTTGGATAAGAGATTCCTTTGTTTGATTTGTCGGCTCATTCTTTTTTCCTACTTTTTTCACGAGAGGTCGCCCCTTCTTCTTTGGTAATAGGGCTTCTACTCCTTCTGTTTCTACAGTTCTCCTCCAAGTTCTAATGATGGAGGGATCAGGAATTTTAAACTTCACCGCTGTATCATTAAGAGATGCCCAATTATCGTCCATATATTTGAGTACCTCCATTTTAAACGCTGCGGAGTATTTTGTATAACTTTTTCTTAAAGAATCCTCTCCATGTTCCCTGTAGAGGCTTACCCACTTTTGAATTGTTTTATGAACCGTACCTAGCTTTTTAGCAATATCACGATAAGAATGGCTTCCATTTTCATACTCTTTTACTGCCCATAACTTGTCCTCAAATGTAAATTTAGCCATATAAAAAACTGCACCTCCATTGTTAGTTTGTGTCTAACAATTTTGGTGCAGTTCA
>NZ_JBALOQ010000031.1:0-5286 GCF_036962705.1 Bacillus sp. JJ1562 | reverse complement strand
CTCTTCTACTCGACTAGTTGAACAAGAGAAGGTGAGTTTTTATATCGCATTTGAACAATAAAACGAAGCATTTGGACTGAGAAAAGCTCATACATTATCGACTAATTAAAAGCCACCTCATTTCAATTTTTAATGAGATGGCTACTGTTTATATTTGATTGATGTATTCTATTGAATTATTGTGACTGAATAATATGGTCATTAACAAATGCTTTTATGAAAAATAATTCATTATCATTAGGGTCCCTTTTATTTTCTGCTTTAAAGGACTCTATCGCATTTTCTAGTGAGGTGGACTTTACAACTTGACTTGCTGTTGTTAACTCTTCCCAATATATATTCATTTCATTTGAATCACAGATTGATTCATGACCAAGTAGGAACATTTCCGCATCATATTTTTGAATGTCTTTAATCATAGGCAATAACAATGATTGCTTGTAATGAAATAAAGAATTTGTGGTTGTACCATATGCACAATCACCTAAAAAAACAACTTTTTCATCAGGAATATAAATGATTGTAGAGTCATCAGTATGAGTACTGTTGATTCTTTCGAGAATGCAAACTTTATTACCTAAATCAATAATTAATGTATTTTCAAAGATTACATCTGGAGAATTCAACTTAAAACTGTTCCTGTTTGGCATATCAGTTTGTATAATCTTCATACACATAGAACTCATCTGATTAGTAGTCACATACTTTTGTAGTGAACTATCGTCATAGGACAAACTTTGCCATTCTTTTATCATTTCGTTTGTTTGCCTATTAACTATAACAGTTGCATCAAATTCATTCATTCCTAAGAAATGATCCCAATGTGCATGGGTAATAACAACATATTTAACTGGTGGTACATTTAGTTTCTCGATTTCTAGTAAAAAGTCCTTAGCATGCTGAGGAGAATTACCAGAATCTATTATTAGACTATATCGATCACCACATACCAGTCCTAATGTTGGTCGTTCTCTATCATCTTGATTAGATAAATAATAAATAGTATCACTTAATTTATTTAACATGTTATTTTTCCTCTTTTCTATATATTCATTCTATGAATGAGAAAATCTACATGTTTATTCTAAAGTTATTAAAATAATTTAAGATTTTCTCTTATTATTTTTTTACCATTGGACTTGTACCTCCTTGTTTCACTAAGGAAAAGTATAACATAATCCAAACTATACATTAAGAAAATTCGGAATATTAATTGTGGTTATTTCAGTTATTTATAGTTCACAGTTCGAACATTATTTGTAATAGAAGAGAAGGTGCTTGTTTAACTAACGGGTTGCTTTACTCCAACAAGGGTAAAGCTCTTTTCTTGTTCAACTATAAGTGCAGGTTAGCATTCCTGTAGATCGTTAAATATCAGGTTTGAAAAAAATAAAGCCCCTCAGTAAGATATGAGTATAGATACCACTCTAACTCAGATACTTAAGGAGGAAGCCCTACTATGAATTTTAAAATGCAAGACAAACAAAATCAACTAATAGAAAGAATTTCCGATAAACATTTGATTGTTGGTGTGGATATTGCCCAACAGTTTCACGTTGCACGGGCTATAAATTACCGTGGAATTATAGTCGGAGATCCGCTTACATTTGAAAATAATGAAAAAGGATTTAAAAGACTGTTAAATTGGATTATAAGTTTACAAGAGCTGAAGAATTTAAATGCAGCCATTGTAGGTATGGAACCTACAGGTCACTATTGGAAGAATATTTCGAAATGGCTTGATGAACAAAAGATCGAGGTAGTAACAGTAAATCCCCACTTAGTAAAAAGGAATAAAGAAAATCGCGATAATACCCAATCAAAGAGTGATAAGAAAGATGCATTAGTGATCGCTGATATGGTGAAAAATGGTTATTATTCATTTATCAGTCCATCCTCAGAGTCCTTTGAAAAGCTCAGAGTATTAATCTCAAATCGAGATGTTATTGTAAAACGACTCGTAAGCTCAGCAAATCAGATTCATAGATGGGTAGATATTGTCTTCCCAGAACTCAGACAAGTGTTTAAAGATATAACATGTAAAGGGGCAATCGCAACCCTTCGATTATTTCCAACTCCTACTGAAATAGCTTCACTAGAACCCCTAGATGTCATGAGGGGATGGAAGTCATTAATGCAGCGACAACCTGGTACTAAAAAGGCTAAATTACTTATTGAATTAGCAAATTCATCGATAGGAACAACTCAAGCACTGGATGCATATAAATTTCATTTAGAACAATTACTAGAAGAATACGACCTTACCATAAAACAACTCGATAGAGTTGAACAACAAATCAAAGAAGAACTCTATAAAATCCCTTTCGCACAGAAACTCCTTATGATTAAAGGGATAAGTGAAATTTCATTGGCTGGTATTTTAGGAGAAGCAGGAGACTTAAGTGGATTTTCTCATGGTAATTCTTTATTAAGACATGCAGGACTTCATTTGGCAGAGGCAAGTTCAGGAAAATGGAAAGGACAGATTGTGATCTCAAAACGAGGTCGGTCTAGGTTACGGCGTTTCCTTTACCTAGCTACCATGAGCCTTGTGATGAACAACGATGAGTTTAAAGCACTTCACGCACATAATGTGAAAGTCAAAAAGATAAAGAAAATGAAGTCTATTATGAAGTTAATCGGTAAATTAGCAAGAATTTTTGTAGGAATAGCTAAGCGTAATGAGGCATACTGTCCAAGTAAATTGAAAGAAACAATCCCTTTAGCAGCTTAGGAATAAAAACTATTAGACTTACACAAAAGTAGTAATTTTAATTTTGAATGTTGTCTTATTCGTAGGAATTCAAATATGTACGGAGTACCAGGTTTCTTGAACAAAAGGGCAATGTGACCCATCAGGTTAGCATAACTGGCCTCCACCCCTTGGATAGGCATGACGAAGGAATGAGAGGGCGTTTGACCCGTTGAGACATGGGAGGGAAAGCCTCCAGGGGCGGCGTGGAGATGTACATCATATGGTAAAATATGGAGTGTTAGCTACCTCCTTTATTTAACTATGCCTTCACGAAGCCAAAATGATCTGAACTCACTTCTATAGCCTTTTAATCCGTTTTAAAGGGGTATGAAATCCTGCGAATAAGTGAGCATTCGAGAGATATTCGTATCCAACTGAGGGAGTTCAACAACAAGTATTAAAAATTTCTATAATTATTCGTAGATATAAGAAGTTCGAATAATGCAAGAAAGCATATATATAAAGTGAAAGGAAGGTGCAAAGTGAAAAAGGACACTAAATTAGGGTTATTTCTTTCATTGTTTGTATTAATTGGTTTTCCAGTTGTTTTTGTAGTTATATCATTGCTTACAGGACAATGGGATACTTTTTTAATTGGTTTTCCAGCTTCATCTGCTGCGGGATTTATGGGTGTATGGATAGCTATTAGGGAGATAAAAAAGGAACGAAAGAGTGATTAATCGTCCCCACTGATTTAAACATTATCCAGCTAAACGGAGTGGATAGGAAGACGTATGTCTAATTACTGTCAAATTTATATTTTAAAGAAGGAGAAAAAATGTCGACCATTATATAAGCAAATTATCTTAATGAGTTTGTGAAGAAATATACTTAAAGTAACGGGTAGCGTTGATCTAAGAAGGATTAACCACCTTTTTTGTTGAATTCCTTATTGAACAAAACCAGCTAATAGTTTGTCAACATTTTTCAATAAAAAGATTAATAATGTCATGATATACTAAAAAAGTGCATACCAAATAACCTTCCGTTTTCATCCAATTGGAAGGTTTTACGCTATTTAGTTAGATTTGGATACTATGCTATATCTTGGAAAGTCGATTTACTTTTTAACATTGCAAATATCCAATGTAAGAGTTTATTAACACAAGCAATCATAGCTACTTTAAAAGGCTTTCCTTCTGCACGTTTTCTGTCGTAAAACTCCCTCATTTTTTTGTTGCGGGGGATGATTTCATCAGACGTTTTCTTCTTACGACAATCACGAATGGCACAACGAACTGCCATATATAAGGCATGGCGAAGCCTGCTAGATCCTCGTTTTGTGATTCGATTCTTTGTGGCCGTAAACTTCCCTGATTCGAATACGCTAGGATCAACTCCAGCGAAGGCTACCAGCTTTTTAGGGTTGTTAAATCTATCTATCTCACCAATCTCAGAAATGATCGTTGCCGCGATTTTTTCTCCAATACCGTGGATAGATTTGATAATATTATATTCTTCAATTTCTTTAGCGAGGGCATCTATCTCTGACTCTAACTTTGATAGGTGCTCTTTATACTGAAGTATCATTTTAATATACATTCCCAGGCTTAATAAATGACTTTGATAAACTGTCTTTTCAAAAGGATTACGAGCTGCCGCAGCTTTAAGCAGAATTGCTTTTTCTTTTGCCCATCTCTTTGAACGACTTCTACATAATCCAAAAATCTTATCTGAAATAACATCTTCACTTACACTCAATATATCCTCGGAAGAGGGGAATTCAGAAAGAGTTAATAGTGACACTACTGAATATAAATCTCCAAAAACTCCTTTATATTCTGGAAACACTTGTTCAAGTACCGCCTGAAATTGAAGCTTTGTTTGAACCATAACTCCAGTTATATTTTCATGTTGTCTTGTAAGATTACGAAGGTTTAATAACTGGACTCCACGCTTTTTATAAGGCTCTAATTCCTCCTTATAAAACAACTCACAGAGAAGATATGCATCAACTACATCTGTCTTTACTTTTCTTAAATTCGACGATCGAGCCTTATATGAAATCAAGGGATTAATGATAATCAATAAATAACCCCGTTCCTCCAGGTAATGAACAACTGGAGTTTGATAATGCCCAGTAGCTTCTAGTACTATTGAAGGTTTTCTGCCAGAATCTCTTTTCACATCCTCAAGAAATGAAATAAGTGAACTAAGCCCCTCCATAGTATGAGAAACTTTAAAACTCTTACGGTAAGGTTTGCCCTTATCTAAAAATGCTTGAACCTGACTTTCCCCTTTTGAAACATCCAGACCAACGACTGGATTCATTCTGAATCTCCTCCTAAACTAATAATTTGCCAGTACCCCTGTTACCTCCATGCAGTGTCACAGCTTCGCTTGTTATACGAGATCTATGTCCCAACCAGCCTCAATCATGTTTCTACAAGTAGGGGGCGAACGGTTTTGTTGACGGGGTCAAAGCCCCACGAGCAGTTACGTTCTACCCTGGCTACTGATATAATAAAACCATATAAAAAATGGTCAACCAGAAATATTTAGCATTCTGGCTAACCTTATAATACGAACGG
>NZ_JBALOQ010000030.1:0-4828 GCF_036962705.1 Bacillus sp. JJ1562 | reverse complement strand
AGCAGAATTAGCAATATCTGATTCTAAAAGAATAGCTATATTTTGTGAATGGTAACTAGGAGGAGCCGTGTGCGTTAATAGCGCAAGCACGGTTCTGGGAGGGGGGAGAACACAATCTACCGTAAGGTAGAGAGGTTCTCTTCTACTCGACTAGATAAATTAGGCTATTGATTGTCGGACAATTATATCATAAGCAAAGGAGGAGGTTATTGGAGTTTATAGAAATTATTAACTTACCAAACAGTCAAAAAATTCATTAATAGGAGTGAGGAAAGGTGGAACTTAAACAACAAAGGAACGGGAAATTAAGGCAAACCATTCAAGTACGTTTAGTCTCCGATTTAAAAAAATCGCAGGAATACTACCGTGATGTATTTGGATGTAAAATTGATGATTGGGGGCACGCAGAACGAGACGGAATGACTATTATTCTTCAACAGTCAATCTCCCCAGAAGATGTACGACCAAACGCTGTATCAAAAAAGCGATTAGATTATCCTACCGAATGGGAAGGTCCTGAATTTGGATGGGACACATTTATTCACGTTAGTTGGGATGACTTGGACTCTCTAGTTGAAGAAGTTCGTGGAAAAGGTGGAAAGATATCAGTCGAGCCATTTACAGGTACACACGGCAATTGGGAGTTTAAAAATACCTGTATAAAAGACCCTGATGGATACAATATCGTATTAGGTTCAATGCGAGAAATTCAGCAATAATCTGAAATTCGTTTGCACAAATCTAAATAATAAATCATATATCTTGTTAAACTAAAGGGTTGCGTTAGTTTAACAAGGAAACCAGTAAAGAACTTTTTTTCCATGAAGTCTTGTTCAAATATTACAACCGTTACAGTTAGTAAAGAACTTTCTTTTTCGAAACAATTTTCTATAAGCGATGTAAGATGGTGGATTACGTTTATCAGTAAACAACTTTTTTATCACGCAACACTTTCTGTTTTATCGAAAAAAAGTTGTTTGTTTGATAATAAAGTTCTTTACTCAATATTAATGTTATTTACTCTAGTTCTTTAAGGTTTCCTTAAAGAACTTTTTTTATTTAAATTAATTGTGAAAAATACACTTAAACTAACGGGGTAGGATAGTTTAATAAAATACATTTACAATTATGGAAGTATTTAATATAATTGGTGTAAAATTACACTTAAATTTGATATGTTAAATAACACTAGACCTTACTATAAAACAACTCGAAAGAGTTGAACTACAAATCAAAGAAGAACTCTATAAAATCCCTTTCGCACAGAAACTCCTTATGATTAAAGGGATAAGTGAAATCTCATTGGCTGGTATTTTAGGAGAAGCAGGAGACTTAAGTGGATTTTCTCATGGTAATTCTTTATTACGACATGCAGGACTTCATTTAGCTGAAGCAAGTTCAGGAAAATGGAAAGGACAGATTGTGATCTCAAAACGAGGTCGATCCAGGCTACGGCGTTTCCTTTACCTAGCTACCATGAGCCTTGTGATGAACAACGATGAGTTTAAAGCACTTCACACACATAATGTGAAAATCAAAAAGATTAAGAAAATGAAGTCTATTATGAAGTTAATCGGTAAATTGGCAAGAATTTTTGTAGGAATAGCTAAGCGTAATGAGGCATACTGTCCAAGTAAATTGAAAGAAACAATCCCTTTAGCAGCTTAGGAATAAAAAACTTTAGCCTTACACAATAGTACAATCTTTAATTTTGAATGTTGTCTTATTCGTAGGATTACAAATATGTACGGAGTACCAGGTATATTCAACAAAAGGGCAATGTGACCCATCAGTTTAGCAAAACTGGCCTCCACCCCTTGGATAGGCATGGCGAAGGAATGAGAGGGCAAATGACCCGTTGAGACATGGGAGGGAAAGCCTCCAGGGGCGGCGTGGAGATGTACATCATATGGTAAAATATGGAGTATTAACTAACTCCTTTATTTAACTATGCCTTCACGAAGCCAAAATGATCTGAACTCACTTCTAATGCCTTTTAATCCATTTTAAAGGGGTTTGAAATCCTGCGAATAAGTGAGCATTCGAGAGATATTCGTATCAAACTGAGGGAGTTGAACAAGATAATATTCTATTCAAAGGATATTTAATTATAAATCCTGCAGGATAAAACCGGAGTTTCGTGCAATAAACCATTTGCAAAAAATTAAATGTGGATATTTCACAGCAGATTATAAAAAGGAGCCCGTAGGCTCCTTGAAACAATGTTTAAATCATTTGCTTAAAAGAATCTGCGTCTTCTTCTTTCAAATTCAAAACGTCTTCTTCTTTCGAATTCGAAGTCGAAAGGGAAAAATTCTCTTTCAAAAGGGAAAAACCGTCTTCTTCTAAAGTCGTCACGAAAAAACCGATCTCTTCGGTCAAATCCAAAAAATGGCATTTCGTTCACCCTCCTTTCATTTCAGAAGTCACCTATTGGAATATTCGAAGGAAAGACAATCTTACTATGTATATATATTTTCTTAAGACAAGGGTTGATTGGACATTTATCATAGTGTTAAAACAAAATCAGCTATTTACTTAAACAATTTCTAAAAATACAAAAAACCGTCTGCAATACATGCAAACGCCTCGTGGAGGTAACTTATCTAGGGTTCATATGGTGGTAATAAATATTTGCACTCAGAATAATAATGAATGGACAAGTGCTGATTAAAAGTAAAATAAGCTGGAAATAAAAAAATACAAACTATTCTTGACCTCATACTCTTACTATTCTTGTTAGGCTATAATAATTGGATATGTAAATTAGAGAAAAAAGCATCAGATATGTAGGAGTAATGATTGTAATATATTAATTCTCTAACGAGTGCGTTTCTACAATAAGTTGAGACGCTTTTTTACTAACGGGGCAGAATAGTTTAATAACTTCTCTACACCAAGGACGGATTTTATCGAGACTCGTTTCAATCTGTAAACGTTTATGATTTTGTGGTTTATGTCATTTTAAGAACAGAGAGCAAATTGCTCTCTATTCATGTCACAATGATTGTTCTTTTATCCCTCACTTTTTTCTCAAGTCCTGTGCTTTAAAAATCTCAATGGGACGCATCATTTCATGATCTTCATGCTCTAGCATATGACAATGCCACACGTAACGCCCGGTAAATGGTCCGAAACGGGCTATAATGGAAGTTACGTAACCATAGGGGGTCCGAACTGTATCTTTAAATCCTGTTTCATAAGGTTCAGGAGAAGTAGGAGGCCCCGTAAAAATAAGGTTTCCGGTTTTTTGATATTGAGAAACATCAAAAGGCTGACGTTCAAGAATTTGAATGTCCACCAAATGAATATGGATAGGATGAGGGACATCATCAATTAGATTAATGATCCGCCAAATTTCAACGGTATCCACTTCGATTCTTTCAGATATTCGACCTATCCACATCTTACCATCCAATAAATTTAAATTTCGACCATATTGATCCTTAGTCCTGACGAGTGTTAGATCTCTCGTTCTTTTTGCCATACTTCTTTGGAGGTGGTTGATGGGTCCTAAGTAAAATGGAAGGGAACTAGTATCAGTACTTTTTAACGGAACAGTTACTCTAAATTGCATGACCTCTGTTGTTTCGGGACTGGTAGTCTTGGTGACATTTTTGAGAATAATGTTTTGACCGAGATATTGGGAAAAATCAATGATCACATCTACACGTTCAGCACTCATCAGGATAAATTCATATATCTGTACTGTTGACTCAAGAAAGCCACCATCCGTGCCAATTATATAAAAAGGCAGACCGGATTCCATTTTTAGTTTAAGCGTTCGACTATTTGATGCATTTAAAATTCGAAATCGGTATTTTCTTGGTTCAACTTCCATGAATGGATAAACCTTTCCGTTTACTAAAATGGTATCTGCATCAAAAGGAGCGACAAGAGACGGCTTAGGAAGTTTTTTGTCGTTTGGATCTGATGTGCTAGGGTAGTAAAGTGAACCGTCGGGGTTGAAGGAACGATCCACAATTAAAAGAGGGACTTCATAGATTCCCTTCGGTAGATTTAGAGATTGTTCATGTATGTCGCGAATGAGATAGAGTCCCGCGAGTCCTGCGTAGACGTTCAATCTTGTAATACCTACCGTGTGATCGTGATACCACAACGTTGTAGCTCGCTCAATATTTGGATAAATATAAATCTCACGTTCAAATAATGGACCCGTTTCTTGAAAATTTCTCGTAAACCAAGCTTCGGGGTAACCATCGCTATGGGCAGGCGTTCTTCCACCGTGTAAATGAACAACACTTCTACCCTCTGGAAGAGTTATTTCAGAACCATGAATTGTTGTATCAACAGGAAGAAAGTGCTTGTTTGGGAGATCATTGATCCATTTAACATAAACAGTTTCATTCTTCATAACTTCGAATGTTGGACCCGGGAATGTTCCATCGTAACCCCATAAACGGGTTGGTCCAAGATCCCTGTGAAGCTTCTGTGTGAATTCCTTCATGGTCACTTCGTAATATGAACTATTATTACTTCTACTCTTAGGCGATATGGTTTTTGGAATAGGCATTGCATCCACGAATTTCTGCAGCTTTATCTTTTCATGCATAAGAATAGAAAACCTCCTTCCTGTTAATATCTACAGTAAGTTTATGAACGTGAACTTGTTCAATATGTTTATATGTTTCGATCTTATGTGAACAGTGCATTACTTTAACAATGGGGTAATATCCTTTTTCTGATTCAACAGTTTTGTGAGTTTGTGAAGGATTGTACTTAAAGTAAAGGGTGCTTTCCTTAAAGAAGGGAAGCATCCTTTTTTGTACAAGTTATTGTAATAACTGGGCAGTTTAGTTGAAGAAGA
>NZ_JBALOQ010000029.1:9124-10667 GCF_036962705.1 Bacillus sp. JJ1562 | reverse complement strand
AACCTTATAATACGAACGGAGCAGGTTAGTGAAAGAAGAACAAGAAGTTATTCTACTGATAAGCTACTTGTTCCCCTCCTTCTATTTGGTTTTTAGCCAAAGATATAGTATTAAACAAACAATCTATAAAGTTATAACAGGGACACATATTTCGCAAAAATGGTTGTTAACCATTTCATTAGTGTACCTTTCCATAATAGGTTTGTTATCAATTTGATAACCATTGCTTTGTAAAGTAGGAAAAATTTCAGCATATGCTTTTTGAATATCTTCTGCTGTGTGTTTAACCTTGAAAATAAGGTATCTTCCACCAGAAAGTTCACTTTCAGAAATTGAATCATCCATTTGATAATCCTTTGAGATCACAATACAAGCATCAAATCTACAGTTTTCAGGTAGGGTTGTCTCGGGGTTATCTTGCGGAATTGCAAGTATGATTGCAGTTTTAAAAAGATTTCTTTCCTTAGCCCATTTTTTTAACTTCTCCATAACTTCAATATTAGCAGAACCATAAGGGCCAACTCGACGCACATAAGCAATGCGACAGTTTGGGATTTTTTCGACTTTAAAAATCATTGTTTCTTTCTCCCTTTCATCATTTATATTTGTTTGCTACATTCGTAATGTAACACGCTTTAAAAATATATACATTGAATTTTTTAAAATTTATGACATTTTTTAAAAAAATATTGTTTTTTCTTCAACTAATGGGTAGCGATAATCCAAGGAGGATTGTCGCTTTATTTGTTGAATTTATTGAACTAACGGGGCAGGTTAGCGGAAAAAAACTTATTTAAAGAACATATAATGGCTTAATAAGTTGTGATTGATATTTTGTGCATTGATAGGTTAACGGGGGAAGATAAATGAGTATAGTTCAGGTTTTATTTTTAATATTATTATGGGGTATACCAATTTTCCGTTTTATTAATTTCTATTTAAAGCAGGATAAAGAAGAACAAGAGGAGTTAAAGAAGGGGATAAAAAGTCCCTCATTTCTATTTGTTGATGGGTTTAGATATATAGGTTTAGCGTTATTCTTCTCAGGCATAATTACATCAATAAATGTAATCCAACACTTTGGGGCATTTATGTTATTTATCGGTTGGTTTTCTGGAGGCATTGAAATACGGAACAAAAATATTAAGAGAAGTATTATCTTGATGTCATTTGGAATTATTGGAGCAGTTACTTATTATTTCATAGTAATCTGAGAGAATACTATCTTCTCTTTCTTCAACTAAAGGGGTGCGTTAATCCAAGAAGGATTAATGCACTTTTTTGTTGAAGTTATTAAGCTAACGGGGCAGGTTAGCAAAATATAAAAACGAAATTGAGGGAATTGAATGGAATCTAAATTTGTAAAAGTAGAAGTGCTGTTACCAGAAGAATATATAGAGGAGCTAAGAAATAAGCTAAATGATATTGGCGTTTTAACAGTGGGTAATTACGATAATGTTGTTTCATATTCTGTCGTAAAAGGATACTGGAGACCTTTAGAAGAAGCAAACCCTTTTAATGGCCGTAAAGGTGAAATTTCTTT
>NZ_JBALOQ010000029.1:0-8969 GCF_036962705.1 Bacillus sp. JJ1562 | reverse complement strand
TTTTTGTTGAAGTTATTGTACTAACGAAGCAGTAGAGTTTAATAAGGGAATAGGCTTTTTGGTAATAAAAATGTATGGGGAGGGGTTATATGTTTTTACTTTTATCAATAATTTTAAGTGCTATTTTAGGGTACATCTTATTGATGATGGGACCACTTGTTGGTGGTATTGTTGCTTTTGGAATTGTAGTAGGTTGTATTTTTAGAGGTTTGTACTTACTAAATGATATTCATAAAAGAATTTCAAATATATCGCCCAAAATAGATAAAGTTCAAAAAGCATATAAAGAATATTTAGAAGAAGAAAAGTAAAAAACTTATTTAATTAACGGGTGCTTTAACACAATAAGGAACAAAATTTAAAAGCCAAAAATATGCAAGTTTTTATTCACTACCTGCGTATTTTGGTTTTTTCAAATTTCATAAAATATACTCCTATTACAATCACTTTTTTAATGCCAAATACAAAGCTTGTATACAATGGTGTATTTCTTTAGTGAAAAAGCAAAGTTTAATAATAATTTGTAAACATTTAGCAAAATTTGAAGAAAATTGTCTTGAAAACTAGTAAAATAGACTTGTAACAAACTGACCACTAAGTGTCGTCTTCCACACACTTTTAAAATAATGTTTTTATTTTAATGAGAGTTGGTGAAAAAAATATGAGCATGAGCATCACTGAAAAAACTAAAAAATATTCTACGGATGCAAGTCCCAGTTGGAATGGTTATAACCATCAAGGAAAAGTAGGTATTTTTGTTGTTTTGAAATTGATAAATGAATTGAAGATAGACTATGATACCTGTGCAATTTATGAATTAGAGTTGGAGTGGTTGGAAGATTTCTCTATATTAAAAAATGGAGAATATATTGCTTTACACCAAGTCAAAACTTATAAAGAAACTATGCCTAGTAAATATAAAGAAGCGATATGGCTTCTACTTGCTAAAACAATTGATATCCCCAAAATTAAAAATACATATTTACATACAACTGTTCCTATAAGTAACATAGACAATCTTCGGGAAAGTATACTTGCTTATAAAATCTCTGAAAAAGTTGAAACTGAAGTAGATAATGAGGGTCAAGAAAAGAAAAAATCCAAAAATTATTGGACTCCCAAGCAATGTAAAGATCATGTACTGAATTCAGGACGGTATGAGGAGGCATTTGATAAATTCTCTCTTTTTTCCTACGGACAAAGCTGCTTACATTGTAGTATGGATGAAATTGAAGAAAAGATTAAGTTTCAAATAAAGACTCTTTATAAAGGAGTGGTAACTGAACAACAACTGGATCGTACATATCTCCATTTACTTGGACTGTTGGACAGACATATTCGAGAACGGCATCGAGACATACAAATTGGTAAAAAGGATCAAAAAGTACCTATTTCCTTTCAGGAAATTTTAAAAGTCGTTCAAAAAAATTATGAACTTCTGAGTAGGGAGTACTGTATTTATCTACTTAGACATGAATTCAACAATATAACTAATCAGTATATAGAAGATCTCGAAGAGGAGTATCAATATTCAGATGATAATGTTAATAAAGAAAATCTCAATCGTCTTATTAATGCGGTTTTAGAACTTGATGATGAGAGCTTTTTTAAATTTTGTATGAAAATAACTCCTCATCATCCTGTTAACGATGATAATCCAGAGTCACTTCTAGAAGCTTTAAGAAATTACATTCCGGAAACGCATATGACAGAGGGTTATTTAGAGATTTTGAAACAAATACAACATAAAATTGATTCTATAAAACATATGTTCTTTCAAAAAGGAGAAGACTCACAAAATATTTCATATCTTCCTACTACGATTATAGAATCAAATAGTAAGCCGAAAGTTGGAAGAATGGTAGACAAAATACTACAAAATTCAATTTTGGTTGAGGAATCTTTGCATGAAGTTGATGTAATGATAACTAAAAGTATTAACCTACAAAGTTTAAAACCGGAAAAAATAAATAGTGATTTACCTGAAGTTGACGGAGAGCCATTATCTTATAATCATAGTCTTAATAGAATAAAGATTGACCATAAAGATTATCACAATAGAATAGTGAAAATAAAAAAAATCCGTATGATCGATTTAAAAACTGCTAAAAGGGAGTTAGATAAATGACATCTATTATTCAACGCATTTTTAGGGATCATAGTTTTGACATACTTGCTAATACACCCTTTCTAAGTGGTGAAAGAGATTTTTTTGCTGTAAACCTTCAGGAAAATGCAATTAACTTCTACCTAGTTATGTTTCTTGACGAAATTACAAATGATTTTCTTGATGAACAGGTTCCTAATTTTTTCTACGGAATAAAAAGCCTGGAAACAGGATATGACGAGAGAATGGATAAAAACCTATCACTTTTAATTTGTCTGAAACGTAAGAAAGAATTAAGCAATGAAGAGAGAAGTCAGGAAGTTTTTCAAGTAGAGGAGGATCCATATTTCTTTAAAAAATATGTACTTACATACACTGAAGAACAATCTCATATATTAGAGGAATTGTTTAAGAGGGATAAAACTAAGAATTCTCAGCAAATAATTAATGAAGTAATCAATAATAAGGATGCATTTATAGAGCTAAAAAATGACCCAAAGAAACGAAGCCTCTACAATTTATGTTCAAAATTAATGATTAAAATCCCCTTTCTGATATTAGAACGTGGAAAGGAACAGATGGAGGACTTGAAAGAGACAATTCAAACTGAATTAAGAAAAGCTGGATTAATAAACTACACAACGAGTTTACTTCAACTAGAAAGTACGGAAAATATAGAAAATATAATTCGGGTATTTGGTGGAGATGAGGAATAATGGCATATAGGATTAGAAGGATATTAATTGAAAACTTTAAATCTATTGACCATAAGATAATAGACTTTACCAACAAGGATTTAATTGTATTCGATGGGCCTAACGGTTTCGGAAAAACAACTATATTTGATGCAATTGAATTAGTATTATGTGGCCAGGTTTCACGTGTTACAAATACATCTGACGGAAGGATGGGGTATAGTGATTTGCTCTTTAGCAAGGATACGAGCAAAGATACTATAATTAAAATTGAATTTGAAAATGGAAAAAAGAGATTTACAGTAATTAAAAAATTTGATGCAAGTAGGAAGCTAAAACCATTAGACCGTAAGCCGGATAATTGGGGTTTGTTTGATACATATTTGACGGAGAACTTAGAAGATCCGCTAAAATCCCAAAATCCCAAAAGTGCAGAAGAAGTATATACTAAATTAGAAATAAATGATTTTAATCGCTATTTTAGTTTATTTTATTATATCCAACAAGAAGAGAATACATTTTTCTTGAAGAAGAATGGTAAAGAACGTATGAATGTTATCTCTCAACTTTTTGATACAGAAAGGGAACAAGCAGAACAAGATAAGTTAGAGAAAATAAAGAGTGATTTAGAGCGGGAGAGAAAGAAGATTAATGGAGAGGGAGGAATCCTACCGAATAAGGTAAAATTGTTAAATGGTCTAACATTAGGACTCCAAAATATGGACACAAGTAAACTCGTTGAAGTAGGATACTTTCAATTATTACCTGATCTTCCTGAACCAAAAGAGTGGGATAAACAAGTCGTTTCAGTTCAACAAGATACAAGAAACTTATTCCTAAACGAATTAAGACAACTTTACGATTTTAGAAAACATTTTGATGAGTTTTTGAAGGCGCAATTGAACAAATCTTTACAATCACGTGCTGAGAATGTTCCATTGTTACAGGATACAATTATTGTTGCAAATTTTTTAAATATATTTGGAGAAATCAAAGTAAAGAAAGATAAAGAAAAAAAACTTCGCACCTTTAGAACATTACTAACTAAAGAACAAGTTAATAAAAATTTCACTTCTTTACCTTTAAAAGATTTGAAGAAATGGATTGATCAAGAGGTAGATATCAAGGCGATAACAGAAAAAATAAGTGTCTTAACTGGATATAAGAACAATGCAAGTGAACTATCCGCAATTGTACAGGAAATTAATTCAACAAGGGAAACATTAACTCTGCATTTTGCCAAGGTGAATATATATACAACTGAAGATGGATCGACTTGTCCTCTTTGTGGTCAAGATTGGAAAACTCATAACAAATTAGTTGAGAGTATAGAATTAAAGGGGGAACAATTCCGGAAATATTATGACTTATCAATTAATAAATTTGAAAATGAATTCAACTTATTTTACATCCAGTATATTGAACCAATTATTAATTGGATAGATAAATATTTGATAGATGAAAGAAATATAGTTGATGAAAATTTCTATAATCAGTTAAAAGAAAGCTATAAACGGAAACAGAATGTGCAAACATTTATGGAATGGTGTCAATTAAACAGTATGGATATACAAACCTTTCTTAATAGAAAACAAAAGTGTGTTCAGGATGTAGAATCAAAGGTGGAGGAATTTTCTGTATTCCTTATAAATAAAAAACATATTGTTAAAAATGGTTATACTGAGTTTGATGAAAGGACTAATAGATTTGAATCTATATTCCAGGATTTATTTGATTCCTCTGAGGAGCAAGTTTGGGACATCACGTTAGAACAAATTCACCAAAAAGCCCAATATATTGATTTTCAATATTATCATCGTAGTTCTGAAACTATTAAAAATTTGGAGATTGAAATCAGCCAATTAAATATAAGATTGAAAAAAGTAGAAAGTGGTATTGGGAAACTTAAGGAAATAATAAAAATATATGACCAACGTATTGGTCAACATTGGCAACGGATAATGCGTGACATTGAGATTCCATTCTACATATATAGCGGAAAACTGCTTCAAGATTACCAAAGGGGTCTAGGGCTTTTTATTCAAGAAAGTGAAGGAGATGGAGTTAAAAGTATTAAATTTGTTGCTAGTTCAAAATCCGACCATGATGCAGTTAACTATCTCTCCTCGGGACAAGTTTCAGCTCTAGTAATAGCTTTTACATTAGCTTTAAACAAAGTTTATGGAAATAATTCTATGGATATTTTACTAATTGATGATCCTGTACAGACAATGGATGAGATAAACATGGCATCCTTTGTTGAGTTATTAAGGAATGACTTTAGGCACAAGCAAATCTTCCTTTCTACACATGAGGAGGATGTTTCCCGTTTTATACGGTATAAATTCAAGAAGTACGGATTGGATGTATTAAAATATAATGTTAAAGATAAATTCTATGTTTAGAATGCTGCATATATTTTTTTGAACTCTTTTGCTGGACTGAAATTTATCGTCCATCCTAAATCGTTAATTATTATTATAATTTTGCTTTGTAGAGAGGTTTTCCTCTTCATCAGCCAATTATGAAGATATTATCAATCACAGCAAGTAACCCTTATGAGTTTCCAACTTTTTTTGTCGTTAGATAGAGTGTGGGAATAAACTGAGTTTCCAACTTTGTTTTAATTCCAAATAAATAACAAAGTTAAATAGTCTAATTAAATCAATAATTTTAGTTTCCAACTTTTTTTGTTTTTAACAGCAAAATGTTTTATCGAAAAAAAGTTGTTTGTTTGATAAAAAAGTTATTTACTTAATATTAATGTTATTTACTCTAGTTCTTTAAGGTTTCCTTAAAGAACTTTTTTTATTTAAATTAATTGTGAAATGTTACACTTAAACTAACGGGGCAGGTTAGCATTCCTGTAGATCGTTAAATTTCAGGTTTGAAAAAAATAAAGCCCCTCAGTAAGATATGAGTATAGACACCACTCTAACTCAGTCTCTTAAGGAGGAAGCCCTACTATGAATTTTAAAATGCAAGATAAACAAAATCAACTAATAGAAAGAATTTCCGATAAACATTTAATTGTTGGTGTGGATATTGCTCAACAGTTTCATGTTGCACGAGCTATAAATTACCGTGGAATTATTGTCGGAGATCCCCTTACATTTGAAAATAGTGAAGTTGGTTTCAAAAGGTTATTAAATTGGATTCAAAGTTTACAAAAAATGAAGGATTTAAATGCAGCTATTGTAGGTATGGAACCTACTGGTCACTATTGGAAGAATATCTCCAAATGGCTTATTGAACAGAAAATTGAGGTAGTAACAGTAAATCCCCACCTAGTTAAAAGGAATAAAGAGAATCGTGATAACACTCAATCAAAGAGTGACAAAAAAGACGCTCTTGTGATCGGCGATATGGTGAAAAACGGCTATTATTCAATTATCAGTCCATCCTCAGAGTCCTTTGAAAAGCTAAGAGTTTTAATCTCAAATCGAGATGTGATTGTAAAACGACTTGTAAGCTCTGCCAATCAGATACATAGATGGGTAGATATTGTCTTCCCAGAACTAAGGCAAGTGTTTAAAGATATAACGTGTAAAGGAGCAATCGCAACCCTTCGATTATTTCCAACCCCTACTGAAATAGCTACAATGGAACCCTTAGATGTCATGAGGGGATGGAAGTCATTAATGCAGCGACAACCTGGTCCTAAAAAGGCTCAACTACTGATTCAACTAGCAAAATCATCGATAGGAACAGTACAAGCACTAGATGCGTATAAATTTCACTTAGAACAATTATTAGAAGAATATGACCTTGCCATAAACCAACTCGATAGAGTTGAACAACAAATTAAAGAAGTTCTCTACAAAATACCTTTCGCAAAGAAACTGCTTATGATTAAAGGAATCAGTGAGATATCATTGGCTGGTATTTTAGGAGAGGCAGGAGACCTAAGTGGTTTCTCTCATGGGAACTCTCTATTACGTCATGCAGGGCTGCATTTAGCTGAAGCAAGCTCAGGAAAATGGAAGGGACAAATTGTAATCTCCAAAAGAGGAAGATCTAGGCTACGGCGTTTCCTTTACCTAGCAACCATGAGCCTTGTGATGAACAACCCTGAGTTTAAAGCGATCCATGCACATAATGTAAAGGGCAAGAAAATGAAAAAAATGAAATCAATTATGAAGTTAGTAGGTAAACTAGCAAGAATATTTGTAGGTATAGCTAAACGAAATGAATCTTACTGTCCAAATAAGCTAAAAGAAACGATGCCATTTGCAGCTTAGAATATTAATTAAAATCTTTAAAAAATAGTTTATCTTAATTTTGAATGTTGTCTTATTCGTAGGAATTCAAAAATGTACGGAGTACCAGGTTTCTTAAACAAAAGGGCATTAAGACCCATCAGGTTAGCATAACTGGCCTCCACCCCTTGGATAGGCATGACGAAGGAATGAAAGGGCGTTTGACCCGTTGAGACATGGGAGGGAAAGCCTCTAGGGGCGGCGTGGAGATGTACATTATATGGTAAAATATGGAGTATTAGCTAACTCCTTTATTTAACTATGCCTTCACGTAGCCATAATGATCTGAACTCATTTCTATTACCTATACATCTGTTTTAAAGGGTTATGAAATCCTGCGAATAAGTGAGCATTCAAGAGATATTCGTATCAAACTGAGGGAGTTTAAGAAGAATTGGTTATTTGTCGAAATTATTTTTTAAAATAATAGAGGCAAATAGTAGAAAATATAGAATTCTAAAGTGTATTAAATGATTTATTAAAGGGAGATGTTTTTATGACTGAACCTGTCTACAGAACACCAATTAAAAACCGAATCGGTGGTGTGTTTGTTCCAGTTCGTAACCTAGAGAAAGCAAAAGAATGGTACAGAAAAATACTTGGTTTGGAAGGAGGAGAAGAATTTTTTGGGCATATATTCGTGGCACCCATGGAAGGTACAGCTGGATTAGTTTTAGATGTCATGCCAAAGTGGAGAAAAGAAGATGGTGATATTTCGACTTACCAAGTACCATCAATTCAGTTTTTAACGGATGATATTCAAGCTTCATATCAATTTATGAAAGAAAATAATGTTGAACTTGTTACAGAGATTCAGGATAATTTTTATTTTGTGTTCAAAGATCCAGATGGCAATTTATTAATGATTTGTAAAGAAGGATCTTAAAGATTGTGAACGGTTGTATTTAAGCTAACGGGTGCGTTGATCCAAGAAGGATTAAGGTACTTTTTTGTTAAATTTATTGAACTAAGAGGGTGGTTTGTTTAAAAACCACTATATATTTTTGAAGTATCTCTGCTAATAAGAGATGCTTTTTTATTTCATCATAAAAGTAGGGATATTGGCAAAACGACAAAGATATACCTGAACATAATAATAATTTATTGTAAAACGATAAATTATGTATTAATATTATAATAACGATAAATAAGTAAGGTGCTTCTTTATGGAACGAGGAAAAACTCTCGTTTTTATGTCAGCAGTTATTTTATTGGGATTGTAGCACTTACCTTAGAGTAGCCCAGAAGGTTTTTATGACAACTATGGGGGGGAAAAAGATGAAGCGAACAATAAGAGCAAGGATATTGGGCATTTATGATTTGTTTTTGGCGACAGGCGCGATTTGGATAGGTATGCAGATGGTAAGTTCAAGCTATGGAATTTTCGCTGAGGAATATCCAGATAGCTGGTCCTCTACGCTTCCTTTTGATAGTTGGGTGGTACCTGGGATCCTAGCGATTGTCATTTTCGGACTAGGTAATATCACGGCGGCGGTATGTAGTTTTAAAAATATGAATAACAGTTCGTGGTATGCATCTGCCATTATGGGAGCTGTTTTCTTCATTGGATTGAACTTTCAGCGAATTATTGTAGGTGAAACGTATATCGTGACGAATCCGTTTTTAGCCTTGAGTATTATTCAGTTATGTCTAAGTGGATACCTGTTTTTTGGTTATAGAAAAGGTCTCTAATTGTGCCCAAAAAATAAAATCGCATGTTTTTCACAAACGGGTTTCTTTAATAAGAAGTCGTCTTTTTGCTTGGACAACACATTTTGGGATTGAGTTTTTTGAGGTGTAAAAAAGATTGTGAAGAAATGTACTTAAAGTAACGGGTAGCAATAGTTGAAGATCAGAGCTGTCATAAGGGCAGCTTTTTTTCTTGTTGTACTAAAGGAGCAGTTTAGT
>NZ_JBALOQ010000028.1:0-14286 GCF_036962705.1 Bacillus sp. JJ1562 | reverse complement strand
CACACCTGCCCCGTTAGTTTAATTACTTCAACAAAAAAGTGCATTAATCCTTCTTAGATCAACGCACCCTTTAGTTTAAGAATTAAATTTATTTCGAATACGTTTAATCAACGGGGTCACCACCAAAAACTTTTGAGGTAAATTCCCAAGTTGCCCTATCTTCTGCTAATTGTCTAAATTGCTCTGGTTCAACCCAATCTTCAGGTTTAAATTCGTCAATATGTACAACTTCCAGATGATTTGTACCTTCTTTTGCATTTATTTCTTTTACAATTTCAACATATTGTTTGTAATAATCTTCTTTTTGTTCTTGAGTTAAATCTAATGGAGTTACTGATACAACTTCTTCTTTATTCGTATCAGGTAAAGTCTCAACTTCTTTTGCTTGTAATTGTTCTTCTACTTCCTCATTCGCACTACATCCAGCTAACATAATAGTTCCAAGTAAAATCCCTGCGTAAAGATATTTTTTCAATATTCTCACTCTTTCATAACGTTATTTTACCATAAAAAACCAATTGATGTTCAACTAATCTACCCCGTTAGTAAAAGAAGCGACTGTTCTTATTGAACAATCGCCCCCTATAGTTGAATACCACGCTATTCTTTAAAGGCACTTCCTGGGACATTAACTCTCTTTGATACAAAGAAATATACGAATACATAAACAAATAAACTTCCAATTACAAGAGAGTATATTTTAAAAGCAGAAGTATGAATGAACATTGTGAAAAATAGAATGAAAAATTGTACATATAATATAACCAAGACAAACTTTAAGAAAGAATCATTCATCTGGGAGTTAGAAATGGGATAGAGTAATGCACTTTGTTTTATTTCATGTTGTAAAGGGATTACTTGAAATCCAGTCATAAATAAAATGAGGAGATTAAAAATCCAACCATTTGTTGGCATAGCATAATTAACAAATATGCCAATTACAGTTAGTCTTAAATAAAGGTAAAAGTAATCATTATATCTTATAAACAAGTGTGAGTATAAATACACAAATATGTTGCTTTGACTATGCGGGATACACCTTTTTAGAATCATAGTGAGTAAACGTCTATTCCGAAAAGAGCGTTTAAGATTAGGGACATCCATGAAAATATTAATAAATTTAAAGTTTCTCAATAAGGCACTTTCTTCTTCATCTATTAGCCATTGCCAATTCAGGTTTCTTTTTTTTACTTTGAAATAAATTAAATAGACGAAATTTAAACTCAATAAAATAAGCCCATAAATCCAGTCATTTTTAAACAAAAAATAACACATTAAATATAGTGAAAAAAACCTAATTAACCTATGTAACACAAATTGTACATCGTTCTCTACCCATTGTTCCGTCCACTTCATAAAAATGTTATAAGCAACAATCCCCACTATAAAAAACAGGATGGGAAGATTTATATTTGTTGTGTGTAAAAATAGGGATAAGAAAACAGTAATGAAACTAAGCAATTTAATAGCATCAATAACAAGACTATATACAAGTGATTTAATAAAATACGACTTTAATTTCACTTCTAATGGCAATAAAAATAATATATCTGCCCTTTTAATAAATGTACGAACCTTTGTCCGTATTAAAAGGAAGGTTACAAATAGGGATAGGATTGCTTCAACAGATATTTGCTGTGGCATCCATTGAAGAAATAAATAAAAATAATAAATAAGGATACTACCAATGACCAAAAAGAAATAAACAACATTCGCACCAATGATTGAATAGTATCTGAACATCTTCCTATAAAATTCCTGAACCCTTAAACTCCATAATGTTTTTGTATCCATAAATACACCCATACTTTCATGCATCTTCCCAAAATATAGAATGCACCAACTATTTCATCTACTCTCACTGCAATGTATGAATTGCTTTGCCCTGAATTCATTTCCTAATACGAATCATATATCTTAAACTTCTTCCAGAAACCTGCTTACATTAGCTGAAGTATATTGTTTCGCAACCCACACTAATATTAACATAAATTCCCATCCCTTTGTTTAGAAGAGTTATTCCATTAAACTGCCCCGTTAGTACAACAAGAAAAAGCTGCCCTCGTGACAGCTCTGATCTTCAACTATTGCATCAGTTAGTTAAAAAACTGAATAACTCTATTTTCATCTACTAAACTTTTTGAATGAACGTACTTAGTTCTTCTTCGTTATTGTTACTTTCTTTTTTAAAATTCTTTAATATATTTTTTTATATCATCTTCCGTCTTGATGGTGTTTAATTTATCACTTGGAATTGTAATGTAAAATGTTTTGGGTTTTTCTTCTTCTTGTTCTTGTTCTTTTAAATCAAACGTTAATTCGATATTTCTAATCCCTTTCTCGTTTACTTTTTGAATGAAAGAAAAAACTTCTTTAATCAGTGCTTCTTCAGTTTTGCTAGAATGTTCCTCTTTGAAATGAATAACACTATTGATGCCTGTTTGAACATCTTTGTAACTCGGTACGTCTTTTTGTATATCTTCTAGGTTTCCTATGCCATTCACAGGATATACACCATAACGATCAACAGAAAGAGAATCAAAAGAACTATCTATTAATGGGGTTAGGTCCTCTTTTACTTCTTTTTCCCAAACTGCTTCTGGATAGTAATCATGTATTGCATTATCGCGTCGTTTCTCAGCACTAAATGAAAATTCTTTATCATCTCTTAGTTTGAAAATTGTTCCGTAATGATCAAATTTAAAATTAAAATAAGATTCTTCAATGTCGACCTCAATGTCGTATTTTTCTTCAACATACTGTTTTAATTCGTTTGAAACTTGTGTCTTTTTCCACGGAAGCCCATTGAAAGAAACATAAATATAAAATATAAAAGCTACTATTAATAACAAAACAACTAGTAGGATAATTTTTTTCATCCTAAATCCCCTCCTTGTCATTCATATGCGAATCGTGTCTCTAATTCACTGTTATTTACTGTTTTTTTCCCAATATCCGAACCCGTTAGATAAATAGTGTTATTTAACATATCAAATTTAAGTGTAATTTTACACCAATTATATTAAATACTTCCATAATTGTAAATGTATTTTATTAAACTATCCTGCCCCGTTAGCCATCCATGAAGCGAACAAATCATCACTTCACCACAGAGAATGAAAATATCCTAAGATGTCTATAATGGTTCTTAACACAGTTTATCAATCTATAGATCAATGAATAGCAGCTCTCTTTTTTTTTACGAAATAGGAGGGTCTTCTTTGATGTTGTCTCTTTTTGTAATTAGAGAAGTTTATTTTCATGGTAGTTCAATAACTTCAACAAAAAGGGTGCATTAATCCTTCTTGGCTCAACGCACCCGTTACTTTAAGTACCATTCTTCACAAACTCTTAATTTTCTAATAAAACATTGAAATCATTAACATGAACTGCATTTCCAGTAATTTGTACATCATATGATTCACCATTCTTAGAAACCAGTACTCCTACCCGACCATCTTTTTCAATCTCATGCCCCTGCTCAACTACAAGAGTTAGTGATTCTTTAAAGTTCTTATTTATGTATTTAGCATAAAAAGCACCCATTACCCCCGAAGCAGTACCCGTTACTGCATCCTCGATAGTACCTGAATACGGTGAAGAGAAGTGTCGAGAATGCATGTCAGCATCAGAGTCATAAGTTTCTGTACAAAATGGGTGAACAGATGATTTAGGCATTTCCTTCAAAATTGTAGGAAAATCTTTATTATTTGGTTTCATTCTTTTAAAAGCATCTAAGTTTTTTATTGGGATCAATAATGTCCATGTACCTGTACTTCCATATAAAACAGGTAAGTTTTCATTTATGTCGGTTTCTTGTAATCCTATCGAATTAGCCAAATCTTTTTTTGAACCATTGAATTCTACAAATTTTGGTGGTGCCTGGTTCATCGTGATAATAATTTCATTTTCAGTAGTCGAATTAATAGTTATGGGTAAAATTCCTGCCCTTGTTTCAATTGTTAATTCTGTTTTTTCACCTAGTAACCCTTTAGTTTTTAATGCATAAACAGTTGCCATTGTTGCATGACCACACAAATTCATTTCGTGACCTGGCGTAAAGAAACGTATTCTTAGGTCTGCCACTTCCGACTTAACTGGAAAAGCAGTTTCATTAAATCCTACTTTAAAAGCAATTTCTTGCATCTGTGCATCTGTTAGTTCATCCCCGTTTAAAACTACTCCCGCAGGATTCCCCATATTAGGTTCTTTACTAAAAGCATCATAATGATGAACCTTTACGTACTTCACAACACATTCCCCCAATGGTGATATTAAAAGCTCTTTATAATTCTAATAATTCTACCATTTACTACTACTTTCTTGTGGCATCGCCATATAAATTCAATAATTCTTCTTCAAGTAAACTGTCCCTTTAATTAAAGTATTCAACAAAAAGGACGTAAATCTTTTAATGGATTAACGCCCCCGTTAGCCATCCATGAAGCGCAAAAATCAGACCTTTACCACAGAGAATGAAGATTGGTTAGTTTATGTCAATACTGATACTGACCTTGATCCAGTTAACTAATCCATATCCATGATTTGCAGCTCTCTCAATTTTTTAAACACATGAGACGGGTTTTCTTTGGTATTGTCTTTTATCGAGGACAGATAAGTTAATTTTCATGTTAGTTGAAAAAGAAAAAAGAGACGCATATTAAACAATCCCCGCCCGATTGTGGAAAATCATTAAAATAAAGAAAAGCAAGTTGGAAACTTATAGGATTAAGAAACTTCGATTATTTTATGCTGTGTTATTATTAAATAGTGTTATTCTATGACATTTGTTGGTGTTGCTACTTTTACAATAATAATACTGTCATATGCTTCATTCGGTGTCATTTCAATCGTGTAAAACGTCTTTAAAGTCTTGTACCACCAGCGGAAATCATCCCCAATATTCGCCATTTTTTGTTCCCTCGAGATGATATCCAATAACTCATCCGACTTACTTGCTTTTTCAAAATCAACATAGAAAACATTTGACTCCACTTCACTGAATGCATCAACTAAATCATTGTGATTCTCCAGTGTATGAATTTGTCTTTTACCAGATCCACCATTTTTCGCCTGAAACTCGCTGCTGATAAAATCAGTACCAATTGCAAAGTATTCTTCACCATATAACTCATCTAAATAATTTCCCATCGATTTGTAACCAGCTAACGATGCAGACGTTTTTTCAATGTGCCCATTATGTCCGGTTATGAATATGTTATCGTGACCTCGCTCTGCTTCAAATTCAACAATCCATTGTAAATTATCCGCCAAATATTGATCACGAAGATTCGTATAATCTCCTTCGTTTAAAAATAACTGTGTACGCTGTTTCATGATTTGCGCATATTGTAAAGCAAAGAGATAGGCTTCAGTAGACGATTGTTCCACGTAAATCGCTTCATTTGTTTGCAGGTCTAAAATGATATTTTCTATTGTTTCATCGATTTCGTTCAATTGCTCCGTCGTTAACTCACGCATATTATCATTTGAAACATGTTCCAGCTGTAATGCATATTTTTTGAATGCATCTGCACTAACAACTTTATAATAGTCAAGCACGCCTTTTTTACTATAGTCATAGCGTTGCATATCATTTCCATAAAAATAAACTTTCCTGTCATCGCTCACCGTCGCGTTATAATCATGCATCCATTGAACAAGATCAATCATTTGTTCCGTTTTATAAACACTATAATCAAGGGTGCTTACTGCCTCTTCTGCAGTACCAGTTCCATTTAAAATGAATTGATTAATTTGCTGTCCGCCTCCAAAATCACCTTCTAAGACAAAAACACGGACATTTTCATTGTTTACCAATACTTCAAAAACGTCTTTTTTCAACTCTTGAAATTCAATATTTCCATGTGTTGCCTCACCCAATCCGATCACCTTTATATCATCTGGAATATCGATTTGTTCAATGGTTGATATGTATTGATCTGCTCCATCAACTGTTTCACCAGTCCCGCATCCAGATAAGAAAAAAAATAGAGAAATTGCTACAATTAATAAAGAACTCTTTTTTATAATAATCATTTTTATATCCCTCATATTCTCTGATTTTATAAACCCTTCAATTCCATACGGAATTGTCTATCTTTTACCAGAGTAATTTGCGTCCATTCTTAATTTGTGATAGAAACGTTTCGCACCTGAATTGCGCCCGATTCTGCAAGATTTCAAAAACGTTTATTTTTCTGTTTAAAAATCTCATATCAATGCTTTATGCTCCGGTTTTTTTAGCATTTTAACGCTTACAAAAATACCTAACACCAAACCAACAATAATAAAGCCAAGTGACGTCCATTGCCCCCCTGTTAAGTGGAGAGCAAACCGGTCGGAATCTCCCCTGAAGAATTCGAGGGAAAAACGGACAGCGCCATACAAAAAAAGATAAACACAGAAAAGCATTCCCTTGGGTAGCTTTTTACCAAACAAATACAATAATATCGCAAAGACAACAAAGTCAGCCTGTATCTCCCAAGAAATAGCCGGCCAAAGTAGTTGATCTCCATATGTATTGTAAGCAATAGTGCCTTTAGGATAGGTTATACCGAACTCACTACCAGTTGGCTTACCAAAAGCATCACCCGCAAAAAAGCACGCAATACGTCCAATTCCCATACCCAGCATCATTGCTGGCGACAGGTAGTCAGCAAGATCTAGAAAATCCAAGCGATGCTTAAAGCAATAAATAATTAGAGCAGCAGCTCCGCCAACAATTGCTCCCAATACTGAGATCCCCCCTTGCCAAATTGCAATTATCTGACCCGGATGTTGCATGTAATAAGGCCATTGGAATACGAAAACATGCCATAATCTTGCACCGATAATGGCGCCTATTACAGCCCAATAGATAAATTTATAAATATGATCGTAATAAATTGTTTTTCTCGTTAATGTTAGAGCGACTCCAAAGCCTAAAAAGATAGCAATAACTGATATTACCGCATGGCTCTGAACGGTATACCCAAATATATTAAATAGGTCTTTATACATCCAAATACCACCCTCCTGCTTATTCTAAAATTCCAATAGTCCTTCGATTAAATGGCCCGATAAAGAAATTTAGGGCGCTTCTTTTTTCCAATTAAAGCGCCCGACTGTGGTAGATACATTATCCTCAATTGCTTCTTTGAATTAAATCAAGTTCATAATTAACCTCCTCGCATTATTTTTCTTTTAACATTGAATACTTTCGATAAGCTTTATAGAAACTGCTACCAAAGAAAACAACCATAAGGGCGGGAAGCAACCTCAAAAGGGCAAATGGAGTTTCAAATAAAAATGCTTTCCAAAATAATGCACCTTTCATACTCCAAAGACCTTCATGGTATAATCCCGAATTGTTGAAGAGCATATAAGTAAAAACCAATAACCACATACCCAAATAACCCATTAATCTTTTATAATAATTACCCATTGATTGGCGGTCTGAGAAGATTTCATTTTGACCATCATCTTCTTTTTGCCAATATCGAATTCCACTAAGCCAGGAGCCATTTATATATATCCAACCGAAGTCTTCATATATCCCTTTGTAATCTTTGAACTTTTTCTTTGATAAATAATCTTGATAATCCAGTCGCATCACATATCTCTTGTCGTTTTTTTCGAAAGTGTATATTCCTAATCCATTAATATTTGTACAACGATAGCCTTTTTGTAATTGCTCGTTTAGCCATTGCTCCTCTTTTTCAATATCAAAAAATATCTTAAATTTCTTCATTCGATTCACTTCCTTCGTACAGGGATAAAATATGCAATAACCTGTTTTGTTCCATCTTTAAAATTGCGCTTCCTTCTGCAGTTATCATATAAACTTTTCTCCTACCTGACTCTCCAACAGGTTTAATCCAACCATGCTTATTCAAGTTTTCAATCGCACCGTATAATGTACCAGCAGCTAAAATAACGGTTCCATTACTCATTTCCACGGTTTTTTGCATCACAGCATAGCCATGAAGTGGCTCACGCAGAGCTAATAAAATATAATGCATGGTTTCAGACAACGGTAATAATTTATGTTTCATATCCTCACCCTCTATTCAGTTCGACTACATAGTTCAACTTAACAATAACATAATACAGTTCAACTGAATAGTCAACAACATTTTCAAAATTTGTCAAAGGAACTTAAAGTAAGAAGCTTGATAACAAGGGAAAAATCAATTTAAAAAAGTCCCTTTCCTTACGTAAAGGAAAGCGACTTTTGGTGTATTCATATTCAATTAAATGGCCTGATTTTTGAACACAAGTTAAACATCGATCTTCAACTAAACTGCACCTATAGTTTAATAACTTCAACAAAAAAGTGCATCAATCCTTCTTGGATCAATGCACCCTATAGGTAAAATTCTTCAAAAATTACAGGAAATTAATAAAAAATAAATTTAACACTCGCTTATAGGGAGATTAAAATAAAGGAACTAACTAGTCTCTATTGATTGAAATATTTCTTCCTTGTTTTCCACTATTCTAGCTACTTTCATTTTAACACGAGGAACACCATCTTTTTGATAATAATCATTTAATATTTGTTCGACTTCATTTTTCTCTGTTCCAAGTATATTCAAAAAACTAACGTTAAAAGAAGCACCGCAATATGTGGTGCTACCTAAATATAAAAATAGCCCAGCTATTAAACTGAGCTAATTCCTATGTTTATTTTAAGTTTTTATTGTTCTTAAGGCACCGGTTAATGGAATAAGTATACAATACTTATTTTTCTTGTCCAACCATGAGTTGTTTTTATCTATTATAGGTCAGAAATCATTCCGCCATCTACTACAAATTGAGCTCCAGTTGAATAGCTAGAATCGTCAGAGGCAAGATATACAACTAAATTAGACACTTCTTCTACTTCAGCTCTTCTTCTAAGTGGAATATCTTGTTCAAGTTGCTTAAGATATTCTTCAACATCTGGTTGGTCAGCCATAGGTGTTTTAATAATTCCTGGATGTACAGAATTTACACGGATGTTATATTGTCCAAGCTCAGTAGCAGCACCTTTTGTCATACCAGTTACAGCATGTTTAGAAGCACTATAAGCAATAGCCGTTGGCGCACTTACTAAACCATCTACGGATGAAATGTTAACAATAGAACCTACGCCAGCTTTTTTCATAGAAGGAAGTACTTTTTGCATACCTAAGAATACGCCAAGCTCGTCTACTTTGAATGTTAATTCGAAGTCTTTTACAGTTAGTTCTTCTAATGTTTTGAAGATACCAATTCCTGCGTTATTTACTAACACGTTGATAGGACCAAACGTTTCTTCTGTTTTTGCTACAACTTCTACCCAGTTCTCTTCACTAGCAACATCTAATTTAAGAGCGATTGCATTTTCTCCTAATTCATCAGCTAGTTTTTGCGCACCTTCAAAGTTAAGGTCAGTAATCGCTACTTTCGCGCCTTCTTCCACGAATTTACGAACATGCATAGCACCCATACCTTGTGCTGCCCCTGTAATAATCGCTACTTTACCGTCTAGTTTACCCATGATGCATTCCTCCAATTTTATATAAAATTTTGGTACTATATATCAGGTAATTTTTAGTTACCTAATATACTTTATGTAACCATAATACCCTTCAAATTTGTGTTGGTCAAACAAAATATCTCGAATTCGAGATATTTTGTTAAAATTTTTTTCAGTCCAATTCTGAGATTCTCCTATTTACATTAAAAAAATTTTAGTAAATACTTATTTAAAGGTGAGCATTAATTGAGACAACTGAAAATCCCTGATTAGGAGATTATTTAACCAATGTTGATTAAAAGAAGAGAGCAATCTTCAAATATTTGTTCTTTGCCTCTTCAGCCTTTAAAAATGGGATTTTCGCTTCTATATCAACCATAAAGATTCCCCTATTTTTTACTCGGATAATAACTCGTATTATTGTACTAAACTGCCCCGTTAGCATTCCTGTAGATCGTTAAATAACAGGTTTGAAAAAAATAGAGCCCCTCAGTAAGATTATGAGTATAGACACCACTCTAACTCAATACTTAAGGAGGAAGCCCTATATGAATTTTAAAATGCAAGACAAACAAAATCAACTAATAGAAAGAATTTCTGATACACATCTTATTGTTGGTGTGGATATTGCTCAACAACTACACGTCGCAAGAGCAGTTAATTTCCGTGGAATTGTAGTTGGAGATCCTCTTACATTTCAAAATAATGAAGAGGGGTTTATTAAACTATTAAACTAGATTCAAGATTTAAAAAGGTTAAAAAACTTAGACTCAGCAATAGTAGGTATGGAGGGTACAGGCCATTACTGGCATAACCTTTCAAAATGGTTATATAACCAAAACATTGAGGTAGTAACAGTCAATCCACACTTAGTAAAAAGGAATAAAGAGAATCGTGATAATACCCAATCTAAGAGTGATAAAAAAGACGCGCTCGTTATCGCGGATATGGTCAAAAACGGGTACTATTCCTTTATTCGCACAACATAAGAATCATTTGAAAAACTTAGAGTTCTAATGTCTAATCGTGATGTAATTGTAAAACGTCTTGTAATGTCTATTAATCAAATAAATCGATGGGTTGATGTTGTCTTTCCAGAACTGCGACAAGTGTTTAAAGATGTTTCGTGCAAAGGGGCCATCGCAACCCTCCGTTTGTTTCCGACACCAAATGAAATATCTTTAATGGAGCCACTAGATGTCATGACGGGATGGAAATCATTAATGAAAAGACAACCAGGACTTAAAAAAGCTCAATTACTAATCAGTCTAGCAAAATCCTCTATTGGGACTGGACAAGCACTAGATGCTTATAAATTTCACTTAGAACAATTGTTAGAAGAATATGACCTAGCAGTAAAACAGCTCGAAAGAGTTGAACAACAAGTAAAAGAAGTTCTCATTCAAATACCATTCGCGAAGAAACTGCTTATGATAAAGGGTATAAGTGAAATCTCATTAGCAGGGATTTTAGGCGAAGCAGGTGATCTAACTGGATTTTCCCATGGAAATTCACTGTTACGTCATGCAGGATTACACCTAGCTGAAGCAAGTTCAGGTAAATGGAAGGGGCAGATTGTCATTTCGAAGCGTGGTAGGTCAAGACTTCGACGCTTCCTCTACTTAGCAACTATGAGCCTTGTGATGAACAATCCTGAGTTTAAAGCAATCCATTCCCATAATGTGGAGGTAAAGAAATTAAAGAAAATGAAATCAATCATGAAACTCATAGGTAAATTAGCAAGGATTTTAGTAGGAATAGCACGACGAAATGAGTCTTATAATCCGCATAAATTACAAGCAACAATCCCTTTAGCAGCTTAGGAAAAACAGATACTAAGGGGCTTAAAAAATATTAGTCTATATTTTTATCTTTAATCTTGAATGTTGTCTTATTCGTAGGATTTAAATATGTACGGAGTACCAGGTTTATTCAACAAAAGGGCACTGTGACCCATCCCGTTAGCATAACTGGCCTCCACCCCTTGGATAGGCATGACGAAGGAATGAGAGGGCATTTGACCCGTTGAGACATGGGAGGGAAAGCCTCCAGGGGTGGCGTGGAGATGTACATTATATGGTAAAATATGGAGTATTAACTAACTCCTTTATTTAACTATGCCTTCACGAAGCCAAAATGATCCGAACTCATTTCTATTACCCGTAAATCCTTTTTAAGGGTTATGAAATCCTGCGAATAAGTGAGCATTCGAGAGATATTCGTATCAAACTGAGGGAGTCGAATAAGAAAAAAGGATCGCCGCAGCAATCCATTCTTGTACCCTTGCACCAGTTAGTTTAGGTACATCCGGTCACAAACATAGATTTATTACAGAAATTCTGCCCCTTTAGCATATAAAAAATTTCAACAAAAAAGGGTGGACATCCATCCTGGAACATCGCACCCGTTTATTTAAAGGAAACGTTTCGCACAGTGCCCAATTTCACAAACCTTCTTTCCACCAATTAACGATGCGATGGCCAAGAACCTTGCATCTTCCTAATTTGAATAATTTGACCCGTATGATATGCATCGTGAAGCATTATATCTAAAAGCTTTTCTTCAAGGGAATTTTGTTCAAGCACTTCAGTGGTTGTTTTACTTAGTGCTTCTCTTAAACTACGTTGAACCTTATCTGCACGTTCAACGATAGCTATCCATTCCTTGTCGTCATTTAACTGTTCGGTAAGGTAGAATGTTTCATCACCATCAAGATTTTGTGTCCATTCACGGCCTTCTAAATTTGCTGTTAGTTTCTCTTTATAGAATATGAGATGATTAACATTTTCCCAAATTGTTTTGGTTGCCTCTCCTATAGGTCTCCACATAGCCTGTTCTGCGGTGAGTCCATCGATTGCAGGTTTTAACGGCGCATACCAACTCTCCTTGTCGAACGTAGTGTCTAGCATTCTTAAGAATAATTCAATTCGATTCATTCACATCTTCCTCCTTTGAAAAATTTTTCTAACATTTGGTATTTGTTCATACAGTGAAAAAATCCTTCCTAAAGCAACCTGCACCGTTGAATAACTTCAAAAAAAGGTGCATCAATCCTTCTTGGATCAAAGTACCCTTTAGCGACACGTTGCTTTTATTCGAATAGCCCTCTGAAGAATAAGTTCGCGGTCACTGGTTCCCGTCCAAGTTCCCTAGCCCATATAGACAACTGACCAATGTGATGTATTTCATGAGCTATGACATGCCGCATTATTTCCCCGTGCCTGAAGGTTTCACTTTGCCCCTCAGGATTAGTAACTGTAATGGATCGTGAGTCCATTTCATTCGTCCAAGACATTATAAACGGTTCAATCTCTGTGTGAAACTGGTTGGATAGTGCTTTCACTTTTTCTAAGCTGGCGTAGTCTTCAAAAGGTGGTTCTCCTGGATCTTGTTTTGTTTTCAAAAAATGAATCCAACTTCGTTCGACTTCCACGATATGAAACATGGTGTACAGGATACCACCGACTCCTCCAACCCGTTTCATAAGTAATTCCTCTTCTGGTACACCTTCGCACCATGTAAACCAATCATCTCTAACTTGCCAGTTGTACTGAAATAGCGTTTTCATTCTTAAACTCCCACCCATACGACAGAATTTTTAGACCACAACATCTGTAAAAATTCTACATTGACGTGCCCATTTCCTCTTCCGTCACTAAATTGCACCATTAGTTCAACAATGAAAGTGTTTTCATTTTATATTTTGCTCAAACTACAACAAAAACTATCTTACTCTCACATAAAATTTATACAACTCTAGTACTTTTCGATAAATTGATTGAAAAAAATATAGTTCTTATATCATAATAATTCTTACAGTAAAAAACATTTGTTCAAATTAAATGGTAAAGAGGCTCTGTTATGAATACTAAACAAGAACTTACTAAAAATATGGAATACCTAAGAAAACAAATGGTTGAACTAGGGACTAAAACTGGATTCTCATCTCCAGCCACTGTACAAAAAAGTCAAGAACTTGACAGACTATTGATGATTTTCTTAAAAGGTAACAATTCAAGCAGTTAAGTCTTATATGCTATATTTCGCAATTTTGATCATATCTTTACTTTCTTAAAAAAATCTATTAATAAATTCTATGAGGAAATTCTAGTAGATCCGAATAGAGGGACACCCCTCCGGCGTTGGAATTTCCTTTTTTTATCGAATTGCGAAATGTATTATTTTAAATCAACTTATATCCGTGTCGTTTTATTATTTGTTGAATATAATGTTATTGCTATTGCGACGACATGATAGCATCGTTTCAGGAGGTTTTACCTTGGAAAAGTAAAATCTCCCATTAGGAGTCCACTGCCTTGGAAAAGTAGTGGATTCCCACATTTATCACAGTTAAAATCCTCATATGAGGATACTTTTAAGACTATTACATTTGTTGTAATGGTCTCTTTTTGCTTCGCATTTTATTTCTACTTTGACTTAAAAGGAAAGTCTTTTCTTATTCAACTATCCTGCCCCTATACTTCAATAAAAAGGGGCGATCTCCTTATTGAAGAAACGCACCCGTTAGCACAATATCTAATTCATTGAGTAACTGCTCTGCTTTTCAAAAATTCATAAAATAGACTAAAACACAAATTAATTCCACTCAAGAGAAATCGGTTCAGAGGCGGCCACGGGCTACACTATTCATCCTCCCTCACCTCCACCGATCTCCTCGCTTCTTCACGTAGTGTTCAAACACAAAGCGCCAAGGAATGATGAAAGGAAAAATCAACACTAACAAGCAGGCGTAGGCCGTCGCCCAGGTTGATTCGTCCATTTTACCAGCTGACCACAGTGGG
>NZ_JBALOQ010000027.1:105070-121131 GCF_036962705.1 Bacillus sp. JJ1562 | reverse complement strand
CAATTGTTTGGACTTGACTGAAAAATCGATTCAAAAAGTCCTTCATAAACCCGATGAAGACCATTCCGAGCGAAAAGCAGGTTCAAAAAGTCTTTCATAAGCCTGATGAAGACCATTTTGAGCGAAAATCACGTTCGAAACCTCTTTCATAAGCATCGCATCCCCTACACTTGGCCCAGTCTCTCATATTTTTGTTGATTCGTTATCAAGTTTTGGCTACAGTGAAAATATCAAATATAAATAGGTGGAGGACGACATGCGTAAATATATGGGGGAACTAAGTCTGACAATTGTAGCCATCATCTGGGGAAGCGGGTTTGTGGCAAGTGCAGTGTCGCTCGAACACTACACACCTTATCAAATTCTTGCGATCCGTTTCCTGATTGGAGTCATTTTGTTAAGCCTTGTGTTTTATAAAAAGCTAAAACATATCAAAAAGAGTACGATTATCAAAGGGTCAATCATCGGAATCTTTTTATACGTGGCATTTGCCCTCCAAACAGTGGGATTGGTTTATACGACACCATCGAAAAATGCCTTTTTGACCGCGGTGAACGTAGTCATTGTTCCGTTCATCGCGTTCTTTTTATATAAGCGAAAAATGGATAAGTTTGAATGGCTAGGAGCATTCTTGGCAATTACGGGAATAGGGGTTTTGTCCCTAAAATTCTCTGGGGAAGTCAATATCGGGGATTTGCTTACATTATTATGTGCTGTCGGGTTTGCGTTTCATATTTTTTATACAGCTCAATTTGTAAAGGACGAAGATCCGGTGCTTTTAACGGTTATTCAAATGGCTATTGCTGCAATTTTAGGATTTATTGTCGTTATTTTTAGAGGAGAGACCCACTTTTCGATGAATGTTGAAGGAGTATCCAATGTCCTATACCTGGGCGTGTTCTCCACAACGATTGCTTTTCTACTACAAACCATCGCACAAAAATATACGACAGAAACGAATGCGGCAATTATCTTGTCAACAGAGGCATTATGGGGAACTGTATTCTCTATCATCATTCTCAGTGAGATTTTATCGATAAAAATGATCATCGGAGCCATTCTTATCCTTGCAGCAATCATCATTTCAGAAACGAAACTGAAATTTATTAAGAAAAAAAGATACAATGAAGCAATGTAGCATAGGCGTAACAAAACCACGGAACTTCAGTTTCGTGGTTTTTTAGTAGAAATGAATGTATTTTCCCGGAACATGGTGACACACTTGAGGTTCTTATGAAACGTGCTGATAAGGCTATGTTTGAAGCAAAACGAGGTGGGAAATCAAATATCTTTTTTATTGAGATGAGAAATAAGTAGGTGTTATACACACAATATAGTCATAAAGCCTCATGTTTCCTTTTGTGTAAAAAGGGAATTTCTTCCTATTTTTCACCTATCCTGTTGTTTGCCCAAAATTTGGATACTATAATTAATTTTTGAGGGAAGAAATAGGAGGAGAATTATGGAGAAAAAATGGGGAAGTATACTTATAACTTTAGTATTAGCATTGATTTTAGCAGCTTGTGGTAGTTCAAATGAAGCATCAAAGAATAACGACAACCAGTCAAATGCGTCTAATACGAATGGAGCAGAAAGTGAGCCAAATGATCAAGAAGAGGACACAGAAGCTCAAGAATCAGACGAAAAAGACGAAAAAGACGAAAAAGACAAAGAAACCAATGGCAAGGAAGCAGAAGTTTTTCGATCTTCTGGAGGAGATGAGAAAAAAACTGTTGAACCAGCAGAAAACTTATTTGATTCCGATAAGGTATTCTATTATGACAATGACTCTGTAGAAATTACACTCTCGAATGCATCATTTGTAAAAGAGTTTTCAGTTTCTAATGGGGATCCTGATGATATTTGGGCAAGTCGTAGTACAAATGCTGATTCCCAAATCTATTTTCATATAACAGGTACAATTAATAATGATACAACAGATATTTTTCACTATGGTCACAAGCTTGCAGACGTTAAATTCTTTTTACTATATGATGGCAAGCATGAGTTTGAAAGTTTAGCTGCTACCGAAGAAGAGAATGGTACAAAATTCGGTGGGGCTAGTGTAGATCCATTAACAAAGGGGAATGTTCATATCTATTTCCAAGTTCCTACACCTGTTTCTGAAACAGATAAACCGTTAGTACTTAAAGTGCTACAAGGTGACGAAGAGTTTGAAGTACCTATAAGATAAAAAAGGAAAAGCTAAGCAAAGTTGTGCTTGGCTTTTTTGTATACTAAAAAAGAGGATAATTACTTTTAAAGTCTTTCAAATTTTGGTAACATATTGGCAATACATAAATCGGAGGAAGCGCTGATGAATAAAAAGATGGCGGGGCTTTCAATTGCAGCAGGTGCGTCATTATGGGGGATTATTGGCTTATTTGTAAGCAATCTGTACGCAATAGGTTTTACGCCATTACAGGTTGTGGCAGTTAGAGCAATTGCAGCCTCCATTTTTCTGATTACATATGCATTACTAAAAAATCCCCATGCCTTTAAAATTAAGATACCGGACAGCAAATACTTTATTGGAACAGGTATCATTAGTATTGTCCTTTTTAACTGGTGTATGTTTGTCGCGATTGAGGAAACCTCGATTTCCGTTGCCGCCATTCTGCTTTATACGGCACCAGCTTTTGTCACGATATTTGCTAGGCTTCTATTTAAAGAGAAACTGACCATTCGAAAAATGCTGGCGCTTGCTGTAACAATTCTGGGCTGTGCCTTTGTAGTTGGGGTCTTTCCGAATTTTTCGGGGACAATCTCACTCATTGGACTAGTAGTAGGAATCGGTTCCGGTTTCTTTTATGCACTGTATAGTATCTTCGGCAAGTTTGCTCTTGCAAAATATGATTCTCTAACTGTCACGGTATATACGTTTATTTTCGCTGCAGTCGCAGTGACACCGTTTAGTGGAATCTGGTCTGCCATGAATTTGTTTACAGATATCAAATCATGGTTTTACATCGTAGGTCTAGGCTTTCTATCAACAATGCTGGCATTTATCCTATATACAAAAGGTTTACAGTATATCGAATCAAGTAGGGCATCCATAATTGCAACAATTGAACCGGTCGTCGCTGCCATCATTGGTTTTTTTATCTTCGAGGAAACATTGCAAATGTGGCAATATGTCGGGATTATCATGGTGATTTCAGCTGTAGTCATCGTTCAAGAAACAAGCGAAAGACTTCCGAAAAAATCTATAATAGAAAATGAGACAACTTTATAACCGAGGTGAAAAAAATGAAATTCGCATTTATCATCGTGATTATCCTTGGAATCGCTGCATTAATCGGAACAATTTTAATCGCAGGAAAAGGGGATTCAAACTACCGCGAAAAAACCAAAAGAAATAGTATCAACCTAACAGTGATCTATACAGTGGTAATCCTGCTCTCATTGATTGCAGTTGGAATCTATATTTGGCTTTACGTATAACAAATCCTTAAAAGTGTCCAAAAGGGCCCTTTTTTAGTTTAGCAAATTTCAAGTGTTTACAATAATTCATACAATAAGCAGCGGCAATTTGCTTAGATGAGGGTAAGAATCATAATGAAAAAGAAAACACGAATCTTCATGTTAAGATGAAAGACTCGTGTTTTCTTTTTGAACTGCCTCAATATCTTGAGATGGTTCTTCTTTATTTATATATATCCACTGTGTTAAATATTTCTGGTAATGTTTCATCAACCATCCCAAAATTTTACCGATGAAGTATGCAGCAACCACTGTACCAATACCAACGGCTCCTAATGATTGAATAAATATGATGCATACTAAACCAGCCACACAAACATTTAGTAAATCACTGGAAATTTTAGCTTTACTAAGTTCCTTCTTATATTTTTCGCTTATTACAAACGTTAATTCATCGTAGGGCATTAAAGGAAATTTCGTAGTGAAATATCCAAGTAAACCAATTGCAACAACAAATAAACTAATCAATAAAAAGGCCCAGCGCATGATTAATGTTTCAGGTGCAGGTAATAGTTGGACAAGAAATAAAGTTAAATCCATAAAAAAACCAAATAAAAATGAAATAATTAATTGTACGATCGATTCCCTCATATTGAATCGTTTACTTAAAATCACTTGTATGAAAATAAATAAAACATTTGCAACTACTGTCATGGTTCCGACGGACAAACCTGAAGTCAGTGCAAATGCATAGGCTAATGACGAGACTGGCGATACACCAAGATCCGCTTGTATTGAAAAGCTGACACCAAGGGAAAGAAATAACAAGCCAATAATGTACAAACCAAGTCGCTTCATGGTCACATTTATATGATTCATAAAATCCTCCTTATGAAAAAATAGTCCAACTCCAATATTATCATGGGATTTGGTATATTAATAATATATATATTTGATACATATCATATATAAAAACATATAATGGAGCTAAAAAATGGATATTCGTCAATTACAATATTACAAAGAAATCGTTAAACAAGGGAATATTTCGAAAGCAGCTCAAAGTTTGAACATCGCCCAGCCCCCATTAAGTCAATTGTTAAAAAAACTTGAAGCAGAGCTGGGTACTACTTTAATTCAACGTTATCGTCAAAAATGGGAGCTAACTGAATCAGGTGAACTGTTATATCAATATGCCGAGCAATTATTAAGTCAAATGGATGAAGTGAAAAGGCGGATTCATGAAATAGAAGAAGGTACAGCGGGGACAGTACGCATAGGTGTCTCGTCTGCATGTTCAAATATGTTGATTGATTACATTGCTCAATTTAGAGAACAGTTTCCTCAAATCAAAGTAAATATTTTTTCGGGGGACTCAGAAGGTTTATTAAAAAAGGTACGACAAAAAGAAATTGATATTGCTTTACTTATAAGACCAAGTAATACAGAGGAATTCGAGACGAAAATCTTGAAAAAAGAACCTGCCATCCTTATTGTACCTAGAAGCTTGGCGACGTCACTCTCACCTCAACCCACGATAAAGGAAATCGCTCATCTTCCTTTTATCATGCTCGGTGCAATGGAAGGTCACTCTTTTCATGAAAATATTTTAAAAGCTTTTGATGAACAGGAAGTAAAACCAAATATAATTGTCGAATGTAAAGATATTCCCATGGTTGTTGGGCTTGTCAATCGAGAATTAGGAATCTCCATAATTCCAAGAATGCATTATAAATCCTTGTTTTTCGATCAATTAAAGATATACGAATTTGGGCAGTTTGATTTTAGTATAGAACCAGTAATGATGAAATTAAAAGATGCACCTATCTCAAAAGCTGCAGCACAATTTTGGAATATGGTGAAGTAGACCTTTATAAATACTCAAACTATAAAGTTTTATAAAAGGGAAACCAGTTCCTACACCCTTTTCTACAACCACCCATAGACTAAATCTAGGGTGACTAACTATGCTAAAACGAAATCAAAATGACATAACTTCGTATCATCAAAAGTATTTTCGTCCATCTTGTATGAAAGCTTTAAATTTAAAATTTAGCAATTGGGAGTTCTGGAATCCCTATTATGATAAAACGCATGAACAGATCCAGCTACCCACAGAACTTACGAAGACACCCGAGGATACACTTATCAACTATTTTAGTATTTTACGGGAAGCAGCAAGTATAGGATTGAGGAGTTGCGGTTCCATAGGTAATGGCGAACTTCCATTTCCTCTTGCCTATAATTTTTTGTCAAAATCATATCAAGATAAACTAAGCTATGAAAAATATGTAGCTTCGTTTGCTGGAATAGGTCATACGAGTTTAATAAAGCTTTCCCGAGTGCCAGCTGGAGAGCGAGAGATCAGATTTTTTTATGAAATAGAAACGATTGAGTTGCGGGAAGACCTGATGGTTGAGTACTTTGGCTATTCATATGGATTTATCCAGCTTGAACACGAAAAGGAAGGCTTTCGAATTTCAGATTTGACTAAGATTAGAGAAGATTTTCTCTGTGCCCCATATCATGGCTGGAACCATGATGGGGAAGCGGTAGTAGAAATAAAATTTGGTGAATGGTGCAAAATGATTCAACATAAGTATCCAATAATGATAAATGGATATGTTAATAATATTTGCTTTCATGGTAATGATGGAGCGGATTATTGTATTACGTTTTTTACATTAACGAATGGGACTGACGTAGAAATTGCTCAATTTCGCAAAGTAGGGAATGAGCCGTGGAAACAGGTTCATATAAAGCCCGAAGAAGAATGTTTACCTAAAAATGTGAATGATAATAAATAAATGTTATAAAACGTGCGTTAATTCATGAATTAACGCTTTTTTGTTGTCTGAAAAACAAGATGCAATAAAAATAGAATAAATTTCAATAATATTTTATTGTAAAACGATAAAATATATGTTAAATTAAATTGACATTAAATGAATGAGGTGTTTATATGAAACAAAGTTCTACACTTTTTTTAAAGTTAGCTGTAATTATAATGGGGATTCCCGTTTTGGCTTTGTGCCTATTTTTGTTACCTAAGATAGCGAATGTCGCATTTGAAGAAGCAGGCAATGGTGCAACGTTGGGATATATGGTGCTCGGCATTTTAACACTAATGTATGTTTCTGCTATACCGTTCTACGTTGCATTGTATCATGCGTTTACGCTTTTAAATTATATTGACAGGAACATTGCGTTCTCGGATTTATCTGTAAGTGCTCTAAAGAAAATTAGAAACTGTGCCATCACCATAAGTTGCTTGTATTTAGCTGCCTTACCATTCATCTTTATCATTGCGGAGTGGGATGACGCACCAGGTCTTGTCATAATCGGAATGGTTGCTGTTGGTGCTTCAATGATCATTGCTGTCTTTGCAGCAGTTCTCAAAAAACTTTTACAAGAAGCGATTCGTATAAAAACAGAAAATGATTTAACGGTCTGAGGTGAAAACAATGGCAATTATTATCAATATTGATGTGATGTTGGCTAAAAGGAAAATGAGCGTAACAGAGCTTTCAGAAAGAGTGGGAATCACAATGGCGAACCTTTCTATCTTGAAAAATGGAAAAGCAAAAGCGATTCGACTTTCCACATTAGAAGCAATTTGTAAGTCATTAGACTGTCAACCAGGGGATATTTTAGAATACCGAAGCAATGAATGATGGGACACGGGGACATCATCCATTGACCAACAACATTTCGAGGGGATATACTATGTCGATGAAAATTCCTTTTTTTAAACATAAACAATTAAATGAAGCCGTTCAGTTTGCTGACCATGATACACCGGAACATGTAGCAATCGTAATGGATGGAAACGGACGCTGGGCTCGGAAGCGGGGCTTGCCAAGGGTTGCTGGCCATAAGGAGGGTGTAACTGCTGTCGTAAAAATTGTCAGGATAGCAGTCAAATGCAAAGTTAAGGTTCTGACACTTTATACGTTTTCCACGGAAAACTGGAAACGTCCTAAGCCTGAGGTTGATACGATATTGAGACTACCTAAGGAGTTTCTTCATATTTATCTGCCAGAACTAATCTCCAATAATGTGCGTATTGAGGCAATAGGAGATATGGAAAATCTCCCAGCCTCTACACGTGAAGCAATACAATATGCAGTCCACCGTACACGAGACAATGACGGCCTTCAGTTGAATTTTGCGCTAAACTATGGAGGCAGACAAGAGATTTTAAATGCCATGAAAGAGTTGTTCTCGGATATGAATGAGAAGAAATTGTCACTGGATGATCTGGATGAACAGGAGTTTTCACGGTATTTGTATACTGCTAATCTACCAGACCCTGACCTGCTAATTCGCACTGGCGGGGAAAAACGCCTGAGCAATTTTCTGCTCTGGCAGTTGGCCTATACTGAGTTCTGGTTTACCGATGTGCTCTGGCCAGATTTCTCAGAAAAGGAATTTCTGAATGCGCTAGAAGAATACCGGCAACGAAAGAGAAGGTACGGCGGGATATAATGGGGTACGGGGACAGAATTCCATGTCCTAATGTCCCTGTTTCCCAAAATCGGGTATATTTTTGTCTTAACTTGTTGCTTATATGTAAAGAACAGTACGTATAATATTATGAAAATATTGAATATTTAATAAAATTGTGATTTAATGAAACTATTGGTTGGGTCTTTGGTGATTAACATTAAGTGAACATCATTATCAAACCAATCTCTTACTAAAGAGTTTTTTACCTGTTCTTCGAAGTGTATTTATCATAATATCTAAATTATTTTTTAGTTTGGAACCTATGCTTTTTACTGATTATTCAAATCCATTCTAATAGTCGAGGATGAATAATATCGTAATTCATGTTGCTCAAATAAGAACTACCTAAAGGCGTTAAAGGATTAACCATGAAATAAATTAAGGAGCTCAAAGATGTATGTAACTATGTTGTTAATCGGTTTTTTATCTGGAATATTTACGGGCTTGTTATCAATTGGAGGAGGAATTATTTTAGTCTTTATGCTAATGTTTGTTTTTCCTTTACTGACAGGTAAAACTTTTCCGATGCACACGATAGCTGGTTTTTCTATTATGCAAACATTTTTTTCAACGCTTTCTGGTGGATTTTATTATATACGGCACAAACTTGTCGTATGGAAAGTAGTCTTAATCATGGGTATTCCGGCGTTTATTGGCGGCATCATTGGGGTGCTATTAGCTTCCTATTCCTCTGACTTTTTTTTACGTACCATATTTGCTTTTCTGGCTGTTACGGCTGCCATTGTAATGCAAATACCCTATAAATCAAATGAGGAATCGGAACCTTATAATTTTACAATTTTTTCAATCATCCTTACTGTATTGGCCAGTTTTATAATAGGTATTTCAGGGGGATTAGTAGGAATTGCGGCGGGATTTATTTTTGTACCACTTATGATTTTTGTTTTCAAGCTTCCTATAAAAACTGCAATAGGTTCCAGTCTGCTTATTTGTTTTCTTTTAGCATCGGGGAGTCTGATTACTAAACTGGGTATCAGCACTATTCCTATAGGTTATGCGTTTATGCTGATTTTAGGGGGAATCACGGGGGCCCAAATTGGCGGACGTATAACAAAACGACTGAATTCAATCACATTAAAGAGAATTGCTGCGTACTTAATTCTGCTTGTGAGTATAAAGCTTTTTTTTGATATTTATTTTTGAGAAAAAGAAGGGGAATAAAAAACGTACAGTTCATAGTGGAGAGATCAAATTAATTGAAACAAAGGAAAAAACACCTCTCAGGTCGTATTTATTAATATGACAAGCGGGAGGTGTTTTTCCTATGGGGAGAACTAAGAGTTTTTACTCATATGAGACAAATATGAAAGCAATGCCAAATATCATGGACCTATACAACAATGAGATAATTGCTTATCGAATAAGTTTTAATTATCCAATTATCCCTTAAGTAATGACAAAGAAGTTCATGATAATTAAATAACCGCCTGTAAAGAGTAGTATCAGATAAGAAATCAATCGAAAGGTGCTCTGGCTGACCTTCTTAAAGAAGAACTGCCCCAGCAACATGCCTAAAAAAAGCGCAGGAATGGAAATCAGGGAAGCATTCCAAACGACTAAACTTGTACCGCTAAATATGATTTGTAAAATTAAGCTAATGAAATAGACAAAGAGATTGTAGACTAATGGAGTGTTCCGAAAGTTGTCTTTATCCATTGCACTCCCAGAAAAGTAAAGTAACAGAGGCGGACCGGGTATTCCCATGCTTGTCGTTAGAAGGCCAGATATTCCACCTGTTAAGATGTCCCTTTTCTTTGTTTGGAGGATGGTTAATTTTAAAATAAGAAGAACTGTGAAAATCAGAATCAGTACACCCACTATGATCTTTAGTAAGGTGACATCCAAATAAAGATAAATCGGAATTCCTAAGAGAGTTCCTACACTACTACCTTTTATTAAACGTATTAACAGGGCTTTATCGATTTCTTTTCCTATTTTAAAAATCATAAATAAGGAAAGACATAGGGAAAGAATAATATTAATCTGAATCGCCGTATGAACGGGATAAATCAAAAATAAAAACGGTGTGCTTATTACTGAAAATCCGTAGCCCGTACATGTTTGCAGTAAAGAAGATATTAGGACAATCAGGAATAGAAAGATCCAACCTTCCTCCATGTAATGCCCCCCTTATTTATCAAACTGTAAAAATTAGAACTAAAAGGCAAGAATCCTATTTAAAGTAGGACTTTTGCCTTGATCTGTTGATTTCTCCATGTTTAAATTTGATTTAATATATTATCTAGATTTGCTCTTGCAATTTTCTTAATATCCTTGTATTTATTGTTCCCATGAGAATCAATAGAGACAATTAAAGGCCCAAAATCTTTTACCCTAAATTTCCATATGGCTTCAGGCATCAGGTCTTCCCACCATACATCTTCAATTGCTTCTACCTGTGTCGTCTCCAATGCAGCCGATCCCCCAAGGATAGAGAAATAACAACCATTAAAATCAATACATGCCTGACTCCCATCCTCGAGGAGTCCTCCTTTTCCAATAATGACTTTCATGCCATAATTTTGCATTAATCCCCTAGTAAAACGATCCATACGATAGCTTGTAGTCGTGCCAATGCTCACCTTTTCATATGTACCGTCCTCTAACTTTCTGACTCCTGGAGCCGTATGGAGACCGATAGATCCTTGTAATTGTGGAATAAGGTCAGCTGGCAGTTCCACCTTCTTATCAAATAGGCGAATTAGATTTGCATCACGGATTCCGAAAATAATCCCATCTAAAGTGACTGTATCCCCTGCATATAATTTCTTAATATCTTCATCTGTCAACGGAGCCTTTAATCTATAATGTGCCATAGTATCCCTCCTATTGAATTTTTCAAACCTTGTAACCATAAAGGCAACTAAACGATTATTCTATAAAATTTATTAAAAAAGGATAATAATTAAGAGCAAGCTGATAGCTCCCATGATAATGGATGAAATTAAACCAACCATCAAAGGGCGTATACCTACAGATTTAATCTTTTTTAAATCAGTTCCTAGACCTACACTAGCCATGACCATTAATATGAAAAATTTAGCAATGAAAGTAGTGGGCTCGATAAAGCTGGATGGCAAAGGGAAAGTCGTATTTATCGCAGCAGCTCCAGCAAAAAATAATATAAAGAATGGAAAGACATTACTCATTTTTACTTTTTTCTGATTGGAATTCGCTGTTTTGTTTTTAATAGAAATAAAAATTGATAATAGGACAGCAACTGGAACTAGCATTAATGTTCTAATCAATTTAATAACTACGGATGCATCTCCAGCTTCTGTACTGTAACTATAACCAGCTGCGACAACAGATGAGGTGTCATGGATTGCTATACCTGCCCATGCCCCAAACATACTATCTGGCATGGAAAGCAAATGGCCAATAATGGGATAGATTAATACAGCTAATACATTAAAGGCAAAAATTGTGTTAATTGCATAGACGATGTCCTCATCTTTTGCTTTTAGGATTGGCCCTGTAGTAGCAATTGCTGTGGCCCCACATATTCCAGTCCCTAAACTAATGAGCAAAGGAATATTCCCTTTAAGTTTAAATAGCCTTCCGATGAAATAGGTTAAGCCAATTCCAAGGCTGACTGCAACCAATACGATAATTGCCGTATTTATTCCAAGCTGAAAGATCTCAGAAAAACTAAAACTAAAGCCAAGAAGAATAATAGCTAGTTTTAATAACTTTTTAAGAGTAAAGCCAATTCCAGGATAAAATTCTTCGGGAACAACAAGAAACTGTCTCATGAGGACTCCGATAACAATAGCAATGACAGCTCCGCCGATTAGGGGGAAATCCTTTCCCAAAGAATGGGCGATCAGCCCAATAACAAATGTTAAACTAATACCTGGAAGATTTTGTGACTTAATAAATGGTATTTTCGAAAAGGGGACGGTGGATTTTTCTAATTGAAGCTCGCTACTCATTTGAAAACCTCCAGCTTAATTAGTGATTATCAGTAGTATCTAAGGATGAAAGGAATAAGGTTCTCTTTTACTCAATTTCATCTCCCTAACTGGGGAAATGAAATTGAGCTTAAATTGGTGATTTTTCAAAAAATAAATCTCCGATTGTGTTTAATGATAAAATAACATTAGGGAAGTCTCATTAAAATGAAATTCTAGGTTCTTCTTCCCCTTGAATGAAAATAGCTCTCATTCTTCGCGCAGGCCAACACATCATATTAACAGCTACAGGGTTACATGTCATATGCGTATCTGCTGCTTCAATATGGACTGCTAATGCTGTCGTACTTCCTCCTAAGCCTTGTGCACCCAATCCTAATTTATTTATTAAAGTAAACAATTCCTCCTCTAGTTTCCGTACATTTGGATCCGGATTAGGAGAACCAACTTCACGTGCCGCAGCTTTTTTTGCAAGTGCCGCACATTTGTCTGCTGTTCCACCGATTCCGATTCCCACGATAGTAGGAGGACATGGATTAGCGCCAGATTCAAAAACACATTCTAAGACGTATTTTTTAATCCCTTCAATACCAGCGGCGGGCGTTAACATTTTTAAATAACTCATGTTTTCAGAACCTGATCCCTTAGGAACAATTAAAATTTCAATTTGATCCCCTTCCACAAATTCATAATGAATAATAGGGACTTGGTTTCCGGTAGAAGTGCCATGGTTTTTTCTTGTTAATGTGTTTACAATACTGCTTCTTAATGGATGCTCCAGCGTTGCCCGTTCCGTTCCTTTTCTAATTGCCTGTTCTAGTCTAAGACCATCAAACCGTACTTGATTCCCTACTTTCACAAAATATACTGGAATTCCTGTGTCTTGGCAGATTAATAATTTTTGATCATCTGCAGTGGAAACAGTCTTGATGAGTGTTGAAAGAATCTCTTTACCACTTTCTAATTCTTCATTTTCGTAAGCTCTTTCTAAGGCAGTTCTAACATCAGGTGGTAAATCCTTAAGGGATTCAATATAAAGAGTTTTGCAGGATTCCTCGACACTTTTATAAAAATCTTTGTCCACTCCCCAAACATGCTTATAATCTGCAGTATAATCGGTAACTGTCATAGAAAACCACTCCTTACTTGTTATTTGGAAGCCACTTTAATCTTATCTCCGTCAATTCTTGCCACATCGATACGGGTTTGTTTAGTTTTTTCTACATGATAGCGGGGTTCTCCGTCTTCGCCCTTGGTCACATATATATTGCTTAGCCATTGTTCATCATTTCTTTCCTGATAATCCTCTCTGTAGTGAGAGCCTCTGCTTTCAGTACGCATTAGAGCACTAGCCGTAACCATCTTGGCTATTGATACCAGATTACGAACATTTAAGAATTCTTGCCATGATAGATTATAGTGTCGTGAACCTTTTACAGATACACGCTCAATTCGCTCTTCTAATAATCTTAGTTCACTTAAAGCAATCTCTAGATCTTTCCCATTTCGGACCAGACCAACTTTTTCCCACATTAAGTTTTTCAAATCATTACGAATATAAAAAGGATTTTCTCCTTCCACATTTTTAAAAGGCTTTACAATATCGTCAATAAAGTAATGAACCTGGGCATCCGATATTTTTCCAATAGTGTCGATGGTATTAATATAGGAAACGGCCGCATCACCTGCTCTGGCCCCAAATACAGTTGAGTCACAAACGCCATTTCCGCCTAGGCGGTTTGCACCATGTACTCCACCTGCATCCTCTCCGGCTACAAATAACCCGGCAATATTTGATTCACAGTTGTTTGTTATCCTTACTCCTCCCATATGAAAGTGGGCTGCTGGGGAGATTTCTACTGGCTCCGTGCTTAAATCCCTACCAACATCTCTACAGCGTTCTACCATGCCAGGGAACATTCGCTGTACATTTTCTTTCCCAAGGTGGGATACATCCACGTATACCCCACCCAACGGAGTTCCGCGACCTTCCATAATTTCCATGTAGGCTGCTCTTGAAACCCGATCTCTTGTAGAGCGCTCCATTCGTTCCGGGTCGTAATTTTTCATAAATCTTTCACCAAGAGAATTTATTAAATAACCCCCAGCTCCACGAAGGCCTTCTTCGAGAACACCCCCGTTTAACCGTGAATTCTCGGCAAGCAGTCCAGTTGGATGGAATTGCATCATTTCCATATCCAAAAACTCTGTTCCTGCTCGGTAACACATAGCCATTCCATCTCCTGATTTCTCAAGGCTAGGTGTTGCAATCTTGTACATTGTGGCGGCACCGCCCGTCCCAACAATAACAGCTTTACAGTGAACAACAATAAATTCGCCGGTTCTCATATTAAGCATTAAACATCCAGCTACTCTGTGTTTTTTCTCATCAAATAATATATCAATAGCCCTTACTTCATCCCACGCGGTGACGTTTGGTTTAGCATAAAGTTGATCACGCATCCGAGAAATAATTTCAATTCCTGTTAAGTCTCCCTTGTGAACAGTCCGGTCGAAAGTTTGACCAGCAAAGGGTTTTTGGTGAATCGTTCCATCTTCATTTCGATCAAAAAAGACTCCCATTTTTGTTTCTAACTCTCTTATTCTTTTAGGAGCATCATTTACTAGCGTCCATGCCAGCTCCTGATCATTGATTCCGCCCCCACCTTTGATCGTATCCTTAAAATGCTTTTCAAACGAGTCATCTGGATGAAGTACAACATTATATCCGCCTTGTACCATACGGGTACACCCGCTTTTTCCTATTAATCCTTTTGCTGAAACGATAATTTTTAAATTGGGGTTCTGATCAGCTGCATGATGAGCAGCAAATAAACCAGCACCGCCACTCCCCAAAATTAGAATATCTGTCTCTACGCGTTCCAATGAGTTCACCTACTCTTTTTTAGTCAATTTAATATAATAATATGTTACTAGGCCACAATGACATAAAACATGAAGGCAGATAAAACAGCACCAATAACGGTAAAAATAGTAAACACACTTCGATTATCTTTTACAATACCGATATCAATTAGAATCACCCTAAAACCATATAAAGCGTGGAAAATTAAAGCAAAGATTAAGAGAGCATCTAATAAAGCGTTTAAGTGTAGAGTAGAGAGTATGCCAATGCCTGGAAGTTTTCCAACTATTGCATAACCACTATAGATTTTTAATGGTAAACAAAATAGTAGGATTAATGCTGTTACTCTTTGAACGATCCATGCAATATAGCCAACAAAAGGGCGTTGTTTCACCTTTACTTCTTGAACATTTTTACTTGTTTGCAAACTAGTTGAAGTCATTACCAAACCATCTCCTATCGTTTAGTCAAATTACCACTTCATACCTATCGCTCTTTTTAACTGTTTCATTTTGATTTTCTGGATTGTTGCCATTGGTTTAATTCCTTTTGGACAAACTTCTACACATGCACTAAAAGATCGGCAACCAAATGCCCCATCAGTTTCTACCACCATGTCTAGCCTTTCCTCTCTAGCTCCATCTCTTTCATCTGCAATCAAATTGTACGCTCGGTTTAAGGCTGCTGGACCAATAAATTCATCGACACCTCTAAGTGAAACTGTATTACAGGATTGAAAACACAATCCGCAAGTAATACAATCTTGATTTTCATCTATGATTTCTCGTCTTCCTGATGATGGAGGAATAATAGCAAACTCATCCGTATCTTCCTTAGGTACAAAATAAGGTTTTACTTTCTCCCAATTTTGAAAGAATTTATCCATATTGACGACTAAATCTTTTATTACGTCCATGTTCCTCATAGGTTGAACTAGTATTTTCTCACCTAAATGTTCAATTTTAGTTCGGCATGCTAAACGGCCTCGACCATTAATAACCATCCCGCAGGAACCACACATTCCAAGTCTGCAAGCACACCGGAAAGATAAACTAGGATCCTGATCCTCGACGATTAAAAACAAGCTATCCAGTACCGTCATGTTTTCTTTAGCTTCAATTTGAAATGCTTCATACTTAGGCTCATCGTCTGTTTGTGGATCAAATCGCATAACTGTTACTTCAACATCCTTCATTATCAATACCCCCAATTTGTGTGGCAAATTAAGAATCTAACTTCTTCTATCCTCCTTTTTCTTTGATATGGAAGAACCATTGAGTTCCTGGCATAGTGACCCAACCAATATAAATTTATTAAATCACTATTTG
>NZ_JBALOQ010000027.1:69803-105058 GCF_036962705.1 Bacillus sp. JJ1562 | reverse complement strand
ATTTTGACTAATTTTATTTTTAAAGAAAATAGAAAATTTGTAAAACACAATAACCATATAATTGCTGGCGTATTAGATGTCCTCGAAGTAAACATATTTCGAAGTCTGACAACTTTATGTATCTGAAAATGTAATTTTCTTAACGAATAAAGGAATTCAAGACGATAGTGGTCGGTTGAAAATTTTAGATTCAAACGAAAGACCAAAAAAATATATTTAAAAACTTCGCTATATTTTAAAAGTATTTTCTTAGTGATCATTACATACGTCTTTACAAAAGTGGTTGTACATTTTTCCTATACTTAACGCTTTCTATTAAATAAACTTCTGCTATGGGATACTGCAAAAACAGTTCTTCAAAAATTTTATGAAATAATATAATTGGATTGTTTTTATAGTCTATTCTGAAAATTCATAAAAGTAAGTATTGACTAATTTTTCCGTAAATGATTTAATGATACCCAAGTGGTAGGGTCACTGCACCTAGGATGACCCTACTCCTAATATTAAATTATTATGAAGGAGGCATGTGAAGTGAGCAAAGTAAGTTCAGCTGCAGCTGTTGGTGAAAAGAAGCCGTCAATAAAACACGATTTTCTCATTCACAATCCAGGCGATCATGTAGGGGTGGCTACGAGCAACATTAAAGAAGGTGAAAAGGTCATCGGTGTAAACATGGGTGACAATTCAACAGTCGAGGTAGTCGCAAAAGGTAATATTCCATATGGGCATAAAATTGCTCTTCAAGCATTAGATTTAGGTACACCAGTATTGAAATATGGCATTGAAATTGGCGTTACTACCCAGCGATGGGAGCAGGGTGATTATGTACATACCCATAATATTAAAACTCAAAGGTGGTAATGGATGATGCAGTTATATGGATATCGTAGAGAAAATGGAAAAGTCGGTGTAAGAAATTATGTTGTAATTTTACCAGTAGATGATATTTCAAATGCTGCGTGTGAATCCGTAGCAAACAACGTTCAAGGAACAATTGCTTTGCCGCACGCCTATGGGAGACTTCAATACGGACCGGATTTGGACCTTTTCTTTAAAACAATGATTGGAATCGGTTCTAATCCAAACGTAGCAGCTGTTGTGATAATCGGAATTGAGGAAAATTGGTCGAAACGAATTGCTGACGGGATTGCTGAAACGGGAAAACCAGTTTCCTATTTCTCTATCGAGAGAAACGGAGATTTTGAAACAATTAAAAATGCATCTTGGAAGGCGAAGGAATATGTCCATTGGGCATCTGAGCTACAAAGAGAGCCGATTGAACTTAGTGAGTTAACGGTTAGTATCAAGTGTGGGGAATCTGATACAACAACTGGATTAGGATCGTGCCCGACTGTATCTGAAGCTGTTGACCGCTTAGTAGATGCGGGAGCTACAGTCTTCTTTGGTGAAACACCTGAGTTGACTGGCGGGGAGCATCTGATTGCAGCACGTGCAGCCTCACCGGCAGTCCGTGAACGTTTCGAATCCATTTACCAAAACTATGTGGACGAAATTGAGGGAACAGGTGCAGACCTGCTTGGTTCACAGCCGACTCAAGGGAATATTGCCGGGGGGCTTTCCACAATAGAAGAGAAAGCGCTTGGTAATATTGCTAAAACAGGTACTAAGGAAATTATCGGTGCTTTGGAAATGGCTGAAACACCAACTGAAGGTCCAGGGTTGTATTTCATGGATACATCATCTGCTGCTGCAGAGTGTATTACATTAATGGGCGCTGGTGGAGCAGTGGTACATTTCTTCCCGACTGGGCAAGGAAACGTTATCGGAAACCCAATTGTGCCGGTGATCAAAATTACAGCGAACCAAATTACTGCTGAGACGATGTCCGAGCATATTGACGTGGATGTATCCGGATTATTGTCCCGTGAAAAAACGTTATCAGAAGCAGGGAACAACTTAATGGAGTGCCTCGCCCGGACAGTTAATGGAAGAATGACATGTGCGGAAATACTCGGCCACAAAGAATTTGTCCTAACTAGATTGTACCGCAGTGCATAAGAAAATATAACTTTATACCTATTCGCAGAAATTAATTAATGGACCTGAAGAGCTATATATGGAGTAGTCTTGCTATTTGATTATGCATCAATATACTCACATAGAATCACATCTGTTAATGTTAAATCACGAAAAGGTGGGACTTTTTAGAAAAATAACTCAATATTTTTCACCTAGAGGACGAAAAATTAAGTGTTGTCCTCGTCTTTCAACAGAAGTGATTGGTAGAATAATGGGAGCCGCTACCGGGTTTATTGTTGTTCCGGTGCCTCTCTATTTTTTTAAAACTTCCTTTACATAAAGCGATTGGTTAAAATCATATTACGTATTTCCTCTTGGCTCTTGGAGCTGGCGGAGTATACATACATTGGAAATGGCTAGCGTTTTGGTAGGAAGAGGTATCAATGGTGCATCGTTGGGCGACTATTTAAACAAGTTGATAAAAACAGCGAATTTGAAAAAGATGGTTGCCATTCTTATAGGAGCAATCCCAACACCTATTTTGTAATTTTTGGGAAAAACTCAATAACTGTCGGTATTACCACATACCTGTTGTCCGAACATAATGTAGAAGTCTGGATTTCCTATAAGGTAGCAGTAAAAACTATTAAATTGCTTTAACTCTCGAGGTTCACTTAAATTTGTTCGACTTCAAATTATAAGGAGGTCAGTACGTGATGGGAAATCAACAACAATTACCCACGCTAGATAGAAGCTTTTATGACGATACCCAGGCAGTAAAGCAAAGAGAAAATAAAAATAACGCACAGCCACAACAATTATTATCCGTGAAAAATGTAAAGATTGGGTACGAAGTTGGAAATGAATTTAATCTAGTAATCAATGATATTAGCTTTGATATTCGGTCTGGAGAAAAAATAATGATGATTGGTCCTTCGGGATGTGGAAAATCGACTTTGTTAAAAACGATTGCTGGATATAACAAGCCTATTGGTGGAGATATTTTACTTGCGGGACGTACTGACCTAGAGCCTGGGCCTGACCGTGCTGTTGTCTTTCAGGAGCACGATCAACTTTTTCCTTGGCGAACAGTTTTCGATAATTTAGTTTATTCCCTACGTATCACCGGTCGGAAAAAAAGCGAAGCCATTGATAGTGCAAAACACTACCTTGAAATGACGGGTCTTACAAGGGCTCATGAACTATATCCTCATCAGTTGTCTGGTGGTATGAAACAACGTGTAGCTATTGCACGTGCTCTCGCCCTTGAACCTTCAATGCTCTTGATGGATGAACCATTCGGTGCTTTGGATGCGCTTACACGAACTCGCTTGCAGGAAGAACTAAGGTTAATTGCTGAAAAAACACGTGTGACTATATTTTTTGTAACTCATAGTATTGAAGAGGCAGTGCTTCTCGGTGATCGAATCATCGTACTAACTCATCCACCATCGTACATTGCGGAAATTGTCAATGTTGGCGAAAAGGCCAAAAACTTGGAAAGCGACGAATCCATAGAGATACAACAACACTTGCGTAAACTGCTAGGAAGCTAGAATTAATTAGGGGGGGACAAATGTGTCGGTACAAAGTAAGGTTCTTAAAGAAGCGCCTGTGAACAGTAAAGTAAAACGAAATAATCTTTCATGGTCCCAGTTACCCGCATGGGTAAGACAAACACTTCTTTTAGTCGTTATTCTCCTATTGTGGCAAATTATTTTTAAGGTTATGAATGTAAACCCTTTACTCTTATCAAGTCCCTCGGAAATTGGAAAAGTACTCTGGCAAAATTGGATAGATGGGACTCTTTTGAGCGTAACTGTAGCTACAATGAAAATATTACTACTCGGTATGTTAATTGGGATTGTTGTAGCTGCAATATTAACTACTCTTGCTACTTGGACGCAAATAGGAAGTGATTTACTTAATTTACTTACGTCGGTATTAAACCCAATTCCAGCAATAGGTGTGTTGCCTCTCGCAATTATTTGGTTTGGCCTAACCCCTACTGCTCTAGTTTTTGTACTAGCTAATGCAATCACATGGCCAATCGCAATCAATGTTAGCATGGGCTTTCGCACGGTTTCTCCAACAATTCTGATGGTAGGGAGAAATTTGGGACTGCGCGGATGGAAATTGGTAAAAGACGTTTACATGCCAGCTGCGTTACCACACATGATCTCAGGTCTAAAGACAGGGTGGGCATTTGGTTGGCGAACTATTATTGCGGCAGAGTTGGTCTTTGGTGTTGCGGGTAGCGGAGGAGGTCTTGGCTTTTTTATCAGCGAGGCGCGTTTCTTCTTGAAAATTCCTGATATGTTTGCAGGTCTTGTAACAATTTCTTTGATCGGGATATTGTTTGATGTGATGTTCAATAAAATTGAGAAGAAAACCGTTATCAGGTGGGGTATGAAGGCTGAGGACAAATAAAACAAATTTTCAGTATGCTGAAAATTGGAAAAGGGGTGTTGATTGATGTTGAAAGTCCGGGGTTCAAAGAAAAATTTCTTTATTATGTTAATACCATTCACCATGTTTTTGTTTCTTGCAGGATGCGGAGGCGGTTCATCGGAAAAGACTAATCAAAAAGATGGCGAAGATAACGCTGCCAAGCAAGACATGACCATTGTTGTTCAACCCGGTATTGGATATGCTCCATTAACTATTTTACGGGAAATGGCTTGGCTTGATGAAGAGCTTCCTAATGTAAATATTGAATGGAAGACCTTGGCTTCGGGTGCTGCGATTAGAGATGGTCTAATTGCTGGTCAAATTCAGGTTGGTGCAGGCGGAATTGGTCCTTTTCTTCTAGGTTGGGATAAGGGAGTGAACTGGAAAATTTTGAGTTCAATGGACAACATGGAGTTATGGCTTATGGGTAAAGATCCTAACAAAAAAAGTCTAGAAGACTTCGGCCCAAAAGATCAAATTGCGATGCCCGGGCTGGATTCAATTCAATCTGTTGTTTTACGAAAAGGTGCGCTTGATCAATTGGGTGACGCAAGAAGTTTAGATGAAAATATTGTCGCATTAGAGCACCCAACCGCTATGCAAGCTCTTTTAAGTAATCAAATTTCTGCGCATCTCACTGCCCCGCCATACCAAATGCAAGAGGAAACTGAGGGTGCACACATAATTTTAAAAAGTTATGATCTTTTCGGGGAACACACCTTCAATAGTATTTGGGTTACAGAAGATTACTATAACGATAATCGTGAAATAATGGATGTCTTATACGAAAACATTCAACGTGCGATTGATTTGCTAAACGATGATCCAGATCAAGCCGCTGAAATTCTTTCAAAAGACTCCGACGGGAGTCCTTCGGCAGAACAGTACAAAGAATGGATAACGCAAGACTATATTAAGTATACTTCCGAGCCCAATGGTTTCATCGATTTTGCTGAGGTCATGAAGGAGTTGGGAATGATCGAAAAAATACCTGCTTGTGAAGATATCTTGCATGATACTCTAGGCAATCCTGGCAAATGCTAATGGTCTTTCGAACGATGATTATATCGGACTACTTCATTCTTGACACGGATCTGAGTGGCGCTTGAACGTGTTAAATTCAACTTATTATTCGATACCATCATGATCACGGTGCTCGAGCACTTTGCAATAATGCTTGAATTTGACATTACTAGATAGGCAAAACCCCGTGAATATGCATAAGGGTGTATATTCACGGGGTTTTGTTACTACTTGTAAAATTCTCGCCTCTGAACTCATCTAGGCGAACGGAATCGAAATCTTGTAGATAAGGTAAATGATTCAGTAATGATTATCGTTATTATCTTAACGAAAATTTCACTGTATTTAATAGGCTTCATGAAATAAAATAGGCAGTAATAAAGGGGAATATTTCCACACCGAGTTCAAATGCATAGGGGGATTCAATATGTTTGAAAGCAAGAATTTTTCAAGAGCTTCAGTAACAGATAATGTTGTTGAGTATATAAAGGAACTGATCGTTCAGGGAAGAATTGTCCCAGAGGAAAAACTACCTTCCGAACGGGAAATGTCTGAACGATTGAACATTAGCCGGAACACCGTAAGGGAAGTATACAAAATTTTATCAACGCTTGGTTATGTTCATATTAAACATGGTTCAGGAGTGTTCGTATCGAGCAAAATTAAAACGATTGATCAATGGGCGGCCACTTTTTTTATGAAAAGTGACCAAATACTGGAGTTGTTTGACATTCGGATATTGTTGGAATCGCAAAGTGTCAAGTGGGTCGCCGAATTTGCAAGTGAAAACCAAATCGAAACCCTTCAAAATCATGTTCAACGATCTTTGAAACTATTTAAAAACAAAGATATTAATCAAGCTGCTCCCCTGTTAGCAAAAGCAGATCGAGAGTTTCATTTGATGCTAGCCGAATTCTCTGGAAACTCGATTCTCCATCGCATTATGCTTAACTTAATGGATATGTTAAACGATGTTCATAAAGAAACGATTGATATTCCAGGCCGCCTCTATAAATCAATTAAAGAGCATGAACGTATCGTTGAGGCCATTATGTGGAAGCAAATTGCTGTAGCTGAGAGTCAAATGATCCATCATTTAGAAAGTGTGAGAGAGGATATTATTTCTAAAATGACCCATGAACGATTGAATTTATAAGTGTGACTGGGAATGGGCTGTACGTTTGGTGTTGCCATTATCGGCGCTGGTACTTTTGGACTTTCACACGCTGCCCATGCGAAGAGCGCCGAGATTACATATAAAGTAATAGGTTATCCGATGGATTTTTGGAAACTAATGATGCCGTTGTAATTGTTTATTCGAACGCAATTAAAATATACAGGGCTTTTTGATCCTGTTATAAATATACGTTGTAGCAATATGAGAAAGAGAAACCGCTTGGGCTGACCTATCCGGCCTCGCTCCGTGTGTGTTGATTATGGTCCTTGCTTATCAAAAAAACTAGTATTCTTATAGATTAAGTACTTATCTTAGATATGCACTTTCTCTTAATCTACTAAGTTTACCTGTATGAAAGCCTCCGCTTGTAAGAATATTTAATATCTATTTAGTTAGTGGTTATGGCAGCTATTTGCTGTTAAGTAACGAAAAAATAAAAAGAATAGCAAGCTATAAAAAGAAAATTTAAATTAAATTTATTAAGGGAGGGAATATCATGAAAGTTTTGGTCACCGAAATAATGTGGAAAGAAGGACTTGTGGAATTGAAAAGTCGGGGCTTTGATGTTCATTATGAACCACATTTATGGAATGACCGCGGGGGCCTTCTAAAGCGAGTCATTGATGTTGATGCACTCATTGTACGGAATCAAACAAAGGTAGATAAAGAGCTGCTTGAGAAGGCTCCTGAACTAAAGGTAATTGGCAGGTTAGGAGTCGGATTGGAAAACATTGCAGTAGATGATGCAAAAAAACGCGGAATTCAAACGGTTGTTCCTCGTAATGCGAACGCCACCTCTGTTGCAGAATATGTGATGGCTGCAATATTGATGGCGAACCGGCCGCTTTTTTTAGCAAATGAAGATGTTAGAAAAGGAAGCTGGGACCGGAAGAAACATACTGGAAGCGAAATTTTTGATAAGGTGGTTGGGCTCGTAGGGCTCGGCGAGATTTCCCACCGTGTTGCGAAACGGGCAAAAGCGTTCGGCATGAATGTGATCGGATACGATCCTTTTTTAACCCCATTTGATCATATCGTTGCAGAAACATCCGTTCAATTGAAATATACTTTGGAAGATGTGTTAATCTCGGCTGACTTTATATCTATACATGTACCACTTACCTCTTCAACAAAAAATTTAATATCTGGGTCACAGCTATCATCCATGAAACAATCGGCTTATATAATAAACACTTCTAGGGGTGGAATTATAGATGAAGAAGCCCTTTACTACGCATTGAAAGAAGGAACGATAGCCGGAGCATATTTAGATGTCTTGGAATCGGAGCCGATCGATCAGATGAACCCGCTGCTACAATTGGACAACGTCATTTTTTCACCGCATATTGCCGGGCTGACGACCGAGTCTCAAGGCCGGATATCCTTATTAGTTGCAAAAGAGGTTGGGAAAGTACTTGATGGGACAGGGTCGCGATGTCTTGTATAAGGGGATATATATATGAGTAAAGAAACTAGTAAAATTCGCAGGTTTGAAGCAACAGAATTAATTCAATTTACGATTGAGGTTCTGGAAAAAGTTGGCGTTCCACGGGAGCATGCGAAATTAGCAGCAGACACATTGATTCGGGCTAATTTGGAAGGGATTGACAGCCACGGGCTAACGAGATTAGGAATTTATTGTCAACGAATGAATGAAAGCCGGATCAACCCACAACCAAAAATCCAATTTTCTAAAAAGGGTCTTTCCGTCCTAAAGGTGAACGGCGACAATGGATTAGGACATATTGTTAGTTCCGAGGCAATAACACGGGGGATCGGAATGGCGAAAGAAACCGGGATGGTTGGGATAACGGTTAATAATAGTAATCATTTCGGGACAGCATCTTATTATTGCCAGATGGCATGTGATCACAAGCTTGCAGCGCTCGCGTTTACAAACTCCCCTTCAGGGATTCCACCGTGGGGTGGACGTCAGGCATTTTACGGAACAAATCCGATCGCTTTTGGCTTCCCGACTGACGATGATGTCCCTGTTATTATCGATATGTCAACAAGCGTCGTTGCTAGAGGAAAAATTATTGCTGCCGAGAAACAGGGTAAAAGGATACCGGACGGGTGGGCCATAGATGAAAATGGTAATATGACAAATGATGCCGCTGCCGCATTGCGCGGGGCTGTTTTACCATTAGGAGGGGCAAAAGGCTCTGCACTGGCAATGGCCGTTGAAATTTTAACAGGCATTTTGACAGGGGCTGCATTTGGACCGAATGTCACGAGCATATATCAAGATGAGAAAACAGACCATGCCAATGTTGGCCACTTTTTCATCCTTATTGATATTGAAAAGTTTATGCCAATCGAAGAGTTTACTAGTTCAATGGGAGAATTATTACAAGCCATGAAGAATATACCGAAAGTCCCGGGTAGTGATGAAATTCGCTATCCTGGTGAGAGAAGAAAAAGAGAACATGACCGCAGGATGAAAGAGGGCATACCGTTACCGGAACAAGTAGTGGAAGAGTTGAATCTATTGGGCGAGATTTATGGTGTTCGATTTCCGAAAAATGAGTAACCCATGTTTCACGCTAAGACTATCACATTGATTTATGACTTAAAAAAATGTGACAGAGACACATTCCCTGTACCTCTGTGGTATTTTCTTGTGAATTTTTACAATGCCTTACGCTTCAAAATCTAAATCAATATCAGTCAGTTTTCAATTCGAGAGTTGCAACGAGTCTCTCGTAATTGCTAACAATTAGTGTTAGGCTAATAATTGGGGTTCTACTAACAAGAAATTGTAAGTAGGGCCCTTTTCATTATTTCATATTTACATTTGAAATTTTATAAAGTATTATTATGTTATGCGATATATCGCGTGACATAATATCGAGATACATAATACCTTGAAGAACGAAAAGGGGTTGTAAAGTATGGCATATAATGGGGGACCGATGACTGAGGCAATGTACTATGTACTACTAGCACTAATGCATCCTAACCATGGGTACCAGCTTATGCAGGCAATTACAGAAGTTTCGAATGGCAGAGTAACAATGGGTCCAGGGACTCTTTACGGCGTACTCTCACGGATGCAAAAAGACGGCCTTATATCATTAGCAGAAGACGACGGCAGGAGAAAAACCTATGAAATTACTGCAGCAGGAGAAGAAGCATTAAGGGTTGAGTACGAACGACTCAAATCCATGATACAAGACGGGAATATTTTACAGGATGGTGATGGAAATGAATAAGATCGTTCGAAAAATTCGTCCAAGTGATTTTTGGCGGATCGGTGAGCATGAAAGCTGGTTTCAAGACATGGCGGCCGAAGGGCTACATCTCAAAAAAATGGGTAAATTTTTTGCTCATTTTGTAAAAGGTGAACCGAAAAAAATGAAATACAGAATAGATGTTTCGATGAAAAGAAAAATGAAACCTGAGCAAATTGAGATGTATGCGGAAAGTGGCTGGGACTATGTGACGGGTTATCAAGATTTTCATGTATTTTCATCACCTACTGAAAGAAATGCACCAGAGATACATACAGACCATGCGGAGCAATCCTTTACATTAAAGGAACTGGACAAGAAATTAGCCTTAAATGCAGGTTTCGTCGTTGTCGGGTTGCTTTTAATGATTGGCATGTTGTCTTCCATTTGGTTTCTTGATGGGACACCTACCTATATTTTAGTTGAAGGGTTAGTTGTTGCACAAACGATTTTATCCATCTTCATCGGATATCAAGCCTTTAATTCACTGTTTGCAGCCATTTCCATTCGCGCTTTACGAAAAAGTTTAATTGAAGGAAAACCAATTGATCATCATGCCCCATGGAAGAAGCAACATCGATTAAGTTCAGTTTTTGCTATTCTTTTTACGATTGTCGCTGGATTGACCGCCATCATACCATTCGTACAACTTGTAAAAATGGATACGAAAACATTGCCTGAAGAAAGTCCGAACTTACCGATTGTTAGATTAGCAGATATAGAGAAAAATCCCGATTTAGTCCGGGGGAAGTCGGAATATATGAGCGACAATGTTGACTGGTCCAATCGTTATACAATGAATTGGAGTCCGTTTGCACCTGTGCAATATGAAGCAGATGAAAACGGGTTAGTTCCAGGTGAAATGTGGGAAGACGGGAGCGGTGAATATTCACCAAGTATTGAAACAAGGTTTTACCAACTTAGTTTTCCTGCTATGGCGGATAATCTAATTTCTGATTTAATAAAAAGATATAACTATGAATATAGTATGGAGGATTTTGTTGAAACACAGCATCCAAGCTTTGATCTTTTAATTGTTCATGAGGATGAGGAGTTTAAGGAAGTTTTCGCTTCCAAAGGAAAAGATGTCATATTTGTTCGTTACTATGGCTATGAGGATATGGATTCGGTAGTAAAGTCTATAGAAGCGAAGCTTAACTAACTTTCAGAAGGATTCTACTAAACTAGTTCTTAAAATCGAAACCAAAGGTATATTTAACCAAAAAAAGACAAATCCTAATCGGGAATATAATCCTTGAGGTGATGAGTCGGTGTTGCAGAGTTTAGTTACTGGTTTTGATTTTGGGATGCCAGTGCTTCTATCCTGGGATGGGGCAATGGTGGTCGTCTATTTCTTTACTATCTATTCGTTCTTGGGGTGGCTCCTAGAAAACAGCTATAACTATGCCAGGAAACGAGTGTTTTTTAAAGATAATTTTTTCTTTGGACCATTTAAGCCAATGTACGGATTTGCACCTTTGATGTTAATCTTTTTAATAGGAAAGGATATGCATTGGTCCGTGGTGTTGTTTCTTTGTTTTTTAATCCCGACAGTAGTCGAGTATTGTAGTGGATTCCTTCTTGAATGGTTTTTTGGCCGGAAATGGTGGGACTATTCAGGGCATAAGTGGCAGCTGCAAGGACATATTTGTTTTTCCTATTCGGTTTGTTGGATTGCATTATCCCTAGCCTGTCTGCTATTTATTCATCCAGGACTCAATGCTTTATATAGTGCGGTTGGAACCTATTGGGCGTGGATCTGGCCAACTGTAGCACTCTATTTTCTTGGCGAACTCCTATTTGCGATTAAAAGACATATACCAGAAAAAATACGTGCCGGAAATCCAATTCAATAATTGGTTTTAAGATCAAATCTTCAATGATTTGGTCTTTTTTATTAATAGATATGTAACATATATATTGAATTATGTAATATATATGTTACAATTATTTGTAAGGAGGGATGACATCATTTGGAAAATAAAGTGAAGATTGCTCGTATTCAGGCAGGTTTAACCCAGCAGCAATTAGCTGAAAAGATTGGGGTCACCCGCCAAACGATTAGTTTAATTGAAAAAGGAAAATACAATCCAACCTTAAAGCTGTGTCTAGATATTTGCTATGCCGTTAATCAAACATTGAATGAAATATTTTGGGTTGAAAAGGGGAGTGGTAACAAATGAAAAAGATTAAAGATGAGCGTTTAATTTTAAAAAATCTAAAGAATGTTCGTACCGCGTATCTCATTCAAACGGTTGGGATTATCGGGATATTGGGATATGATTTAATCACTAAAGGGATGGAAGGGATGAGGCAAAATCCCCTATGGATCGTATTCATGATTACTACCATTGTTTCATTATATCTTTCAATGAGTATAGGTGTAGACCATGAAGGGGAAGAAAAGTCACCCAAAAAAGGTACCACTATATCTCTTATAGTATTAACAGCTATTTCAATAGTCATTGGTTTTGCTGTAAATTTTACAGATGGATTTGGGGTTATCGACGGATTCATTATGGGTGGAATCATTTTTATTTGCGGTCTCATTCCAATCCTTTACATCCATTATCTGAGAATAAAACGACAACAAGAAAACATAGAGGAATAGGGATTTAAGCGCTTAGTTAAACTAGGCATTTTTAATTTTAAAACTTTTTAGGTCTTTAGGTTGACAAGAATATATTTTTAAGATAATATTTATCTTGAAGTTAAGATAAATAAATTAAAGGTATTTTACAGAAATATCCTTTAATATAAAAAAGGAGAGACATCATGGGTTTATTAGATAAACTTTTTGGTAATCAACAAAAGGAGGAAAAAGTTATGTCAAACGAAAAATTAAACATTGGTATTATTTTAGGTAGTACTCGTGAAGGACGCGTAAGTCCTCAAGTAGGAGCATGGGTAAAAGAAATCGCTGATAAGCGTGGAGATGCAAACTACGAAATCGTAGATATCGCAGACTTCAAATTACCATTCCTAGGTGAAGCAGATGCACCTGGAATCGCTGCTTGGAACGAAAAATTAGCTAGCCTTGATGGATTTGTATTCATCGTTCAAGAATATAACCACTCTATTACTGGTGCATTGAAAAATGCGTTAGACCTAGCTCGTGAAGCTTGGAACAACAAAGCTGCTGGTATCGTAAGCTACGGTTCAACTGGTGGTGCACGTGCGGCTGAACACCTACGTGGAATCATGGGTGAATTAATGATCGCGGACGTTCGTACACATCCAACACTTTCATTATTCACTGACTTCGAAAACGGATCTGAGTTCAAGCCACAAGCTCTACACTTAGACAACGTAAACTTAATGCTAGACCAAGTAGAAGCTTGGAGCGGAGCATTAAAAACAGTTCGCTAATAACGAAGAATAACAGGATGGGCCCTTTCATTGGGCCATCCTGTTTTTTTGTGATACATATTCCGTTTCCTAACGCAAACATTAAGAATGTAACTTAAAAAGAGTGCCAAATTGTATATGAATTTGTCATTCTTTTTTTATTGGTGTAAAACAATTTGTGCTGTAAATAAGCTAAAAGGGATATAGTAAATTGGACCCGAATGATATGAAAGCTTTCTTAAAAGTTTCAAAAAGTAAGACAGTTTGGGGATTATAATTCCAGAGAGGAATTGTTAGAATAACATTAATAGTATTGGAAGTTTATAGTTGAAATATATAAGCATTAGGAGAGGCAAATGAATAAGTACACACAAGCTTTGGTGAAAAATGTAAGAAAAAAACTTGAAGCATGGTTAAATGATCAAGTGTCAATACAACATAAAGAGTTATATCGTTTCTTACATTCGATTGCAGGGACAGCGACAACTATTGGGTTTAATAAAGCTGGTGAAATTGCTCAATCTTTATTAAGTCAATTAGAAGAGGACGTTGAAAAAGAATGGACAAAAGAAGAGTTACAGGTTTTTTTAACACCTTTAATTTCAGCTTTTTATTATGAAGAATACTCAAATGTTGATGAGGTTAGGGAACGTAAAGATGAGATTGGGGATAAAAAACTTATTTTATTAATTGATGATGATACGACTTTATTAATGTATCTAAAGGATGAGTTAGAGACAAATGGGTGGATTGTAATGGCAGCAGCTGATTCAGAGCGAGCAATTAACTCCTATTATGATTTAAACCCAGATTGCGTCATTATTGATATACATATGAAGGATAAAAATGGTTTAGATATTTTATTGCAACTAAAGGACATGAAACAGTACTTTACACCAACAATTATGATTAGCACTGATCATTCTAAGGAAATGAGAATAAAGAGCTATCAATTGGGTGCGGATGATTATATTCAAAAGCCATTAGAAATGGATGAGTTTATTGTTAGAATTAATCGTCAGTTAGAAAGAAAGCAAGCATTTGACGATTTAATACTAATTGACGAGTTAACTAGAGTATATAATCGAAAATTCTTACAACAAACATATGACCGTTTGGTGAATAACCTAAATAGGAATGGAACTTCATTTAGTATTGCTATATTAGACCTGGACCATTTTAAACATGTGAATGATACATATGGACATGTTATAGGTGATAAAGTACTGACAACCTTTGCAGAGGTTCTTAGAAGTGGCTTAAGACTAAATGATATTATTATTCGTTATGGAGGAGAAGAGTTTATCATTCTTTTTCCTGACACACATGCAAAGGAAGCAAAGAATTTACTAGAACGACTTTTGAATGAATTTTCAAAGGTCTCATTCGATGATATGAATGGTGCTCATCCATTTTATTGTACCTTTTCAGCAGGGGTGCATGAAATTACATCGGATGAATTAGATCTAAAGCGAAATATAGAAATTGTCGATGGTGCACTTTATGAGGCAAAGAACGAAGGTAGAAACCAGGTAAAAGCCGTTCCATTAAACAATATACGTTATCATAGAAAACTTATTCATGTTGGAATTATTGATGATGATCCTATTATTCGGACAATGCTTCATGACCTAATTAGCAAAAGTAAATTTACTGATGGATTCACATTAGATATTGAAACATTTCGAGATGGAATGGAGTTTTTTGAATCCAGCTGGTATACAAAAAAGAATGAGCCCTATTTGATTATATTGGATGGAGCAATGCCACGAATGGATGGCATTGAGGTTCTACAAAAGTTAAGAGAACAACCTTATCAAGAGCGGTTTACCGTCATGATGCTTACAGCAAGGAGAAGCGAACATGACATCTCAAGGGCATTACGTTTAGGTGCAGATGATTATATTACAAAGCCCTTCAAGCTCTTAGAACTTGAGGGCCGATTAAGTCATTTAATTAAAAGGATGAACTAAGATGATTGAATTGAGTTTAGTTGCCCTATATATTCTAATCATCGCCATGCTTTTTCTATTAACGAGCCTTTTCCTGTATTTAATCATAAAAAAGTATGTAAATAATCAAAGCAGACGAAAAATTAATTTGCTAAAGGAAGAATTCCGATTAAAAATGTTTCATTATTTACAAACTGGAGAACAAAGTCATATCGAGTCAAATTTAGGACAAGAAAAGGTAATAGCGCTATTAGAATTACTGAAAGAGTATTCAAATGTTTTAGATAGTCCAGATGTAAATGAGAGAATCAGTGCCTTTGCAAATAAAAATTTTACAAAGTTTATAAAAAAAGAGCTTAGACAAAGACGCTGGAGCCTTAGAATGAATGCACTTTATTTGATAGAGGACTTCTATATGTATCACTTAATAGAAAACTTACATTCGTTATACGATAAGAGAAGGACGACCGTTGCTGAAAAGGAACAAATATTAAAGCTTTTGGCCAAGAGTAATGATGAAAAGATCGTGGAGTATATTAAAAACGGCACAGCAAACATATCAGATTTTTCGTTGTTAACAATATTAATGAATTTGAATGATGAAAAATTAGATGAGTTAATAGCAGATTTTAATTTCCTACCAGCAAGAATTCAATACATGGTGGTAGAAACAATTGGAAAAAAACAACTATTGAGGCATCATACACTTTTAAAAAATCTCATTCACCAGGATGATCCGGAATTGGTAATCCGGTCATTAAAAGCCTATGCAACTACGGGTGTTCCAGTTGATATTCATTCGATAGTCGCATTTTTTGAATCTGAGAGTTGGCAGCTACGTTTAATGGCCGCAAAGGTTGCAGGGGTACAAAGAATGGAAGAGCTGAAAGAAAAGTTAATAGAGCTATTATCTGACTCAGAATATATTGTTCGAGTTGAAGCCGCTAAAGCTATTTTACGCTTTAAGGATGGGGTAAGAATTCTAAATAAAATAAAAGAAGAATCAAATGATTTGTTCGCACAGGATATGGCAATTGAATGGCTAGAAAAGGAGAGAAGTAGTTATTGATATCAATTGGTCAAGTTTATTAATTGTTGGCAGCTGGTTTATTTTCATTTATATGATCATTATTATCATTGTTTATGGTGGAATGCTACTTCTTTCTTTTTTTCAAATCCGTAAAGGGTATCAGCTTGACGGTTTTGAACCATACGAGGATTTATTGATGTCTGAGAATACAAAGCCGGTTTCTATTCTAGTACCTGCTTATAATGAATCAGCTGGAATATACGGTAGTATAAGATCTCTGTTAAGCATCGAATACCCGGAGTATGAAATTATTATTATTAATGATGGCTCAAAGGATGACACACTTGAAAAGCTAATTTCAAAATTTAAGCTAGTAAAAATAAATCGTGTGATCCGTAAACAGCTTAAAACGAAAGAAGTTAAAGGAGTTTACCAATCGTCAATTTACTCGAACTTATTTGTATTGGATAAAGAGAATGGTGGAAAAGCGGATGCTTTGAATGCTGGGATTAACTTTTCAAAGTATCCTTATTTCTGCTCTTTAGACGGTGATTCGATTATAGAACGTAATGCATTCTTAAAAGTATTAAAACCGATTATTGAGTCTGATGAAGAGGTAGTTGCTTCTGGTGGGAGTGTTCGAATTGCGAATGGTTGTGATATCCAGAACGGAGAATTAATAAGTGTGGGATTATCTCGTAAGCCACTTGTTGTCATGCAGGTGATTGAATATTTACGAGCATTTTTAACTGGGCGTGTTGGATTAAGCCGGAACAACCTCCTCCTTATTGTCTCAGGTGCATTCGGCGTTTTTTCGAAAAAGTGGGTTGTTGAAGCGGGAGGCTATGCCCATACAGTTGGAGAGGACATGGAGCTAGTTGTTCGCCTGCATAAACTAATTAAAGAAAAAAAAGCGAACAAAAAAATAGTGTATGTGCCAGACCCTGTTTGCTGGACTGAAGCCCCCGAATCAATAAAGTATTTACGCCGTCAAAGAAAAAGGTGGCATCGTGGCTTGTTTGAAAGTTTATGGATACATAGAAAGCTGATGCTAAATCCGAAATATGGCTCTATTGGTATGCTATCAATGCCTTATTTCTTTTTTATAGAGTTTTTAGGTCCACTCATTGAACTGATTGGTTATGTCCTTTTGATAGTTTCCATTTTTACAGGAAGCATCTATGTGGAATACGCCATATTATTTTTTCTACTATCCTTAATTTATGGGTCCATCTATTCAATGGCCGCTGTATTGTTAGAGGAATGGAGTATGGAGAGATATTCAAAAATAAGGCAATTTGTGACTTTGTTTTTAGTTTCTATCACTGAAACAATCTGGTACCGACCATTAACGGCTCTTTGGCGTGTGGAGGGAATGATTGAAATGGTAATCGGTAAAAAAGGCTGGGGAGAAATGGTTAGAAAAGGTGTTTCAAATGAGTAAAAAGAATAGTTTCATTGTGACTGCAATCCTATTGCTGTTCATATTATTTACTACTCCCTTGTGGATGTGGCAACTTAAAGCCTCAGAAGAGCTAGATGTCTTAATTATTGATAAAACGGTTCCAGATCAATCATATCGTGAACATAAAGGCTTAGTCTGGATACTTAACCATTTAAAGCTAAAAAAGAATGGGAAAGAAAAATATGATCTGGCTGAGGATTATATTGGCTTCGAACCTACAGAACAGCGCCCAGAATTCAAAATTAGAACATTACCTGAGGATCTTTCCGTTTACGATGTCCTCTATATAGCAGATGGGTATGGTGTCTATATGGACGAATACATGGGTGAAAATCAAGAGGGGACTCGTTCTGAGCTATTATATGGGGGAATGACATCTGATGAGGTTCGTTCATTAGGGTCTTCCTTGAAGGAAAATAATCAAACACTCATTGCCGAATTTAATACATTTGGCTCTCCAACCGAACAGCATGTTAGAGAAGAATTTTATGAATTGTTAAATATAAAGTGGACAGGGTGGATGGGACGTTATTTTAATGATTTAAGCAATAATGAAGTACCATCCTGGCTAAGGGAAAACTATGAAAATCAGTATGGTGAATCCTACACATTCGAAGGAAATGGGCTGGTACTTGTTAATGAAGCAGATGAAGTCATTGTTTTAACTGAGAATGATTTGATGAGTGACCATGTAATGTTTGCTTTAACTGAAACTGGTTCAAAACAATATGAAATAGAACAAAGTATTCAATATAATTATTGGTTTGATGTTGTGGAAGCATCTGATAAGGAAGAAGTTCAAGCGACATTTGAGTTGGCATTATCAGAAGATGGGAAGGCGAAATTAAGAGAATACAACATTCCATCTACGTTTCCTGCAATCGTTCATCATAAAAATCAGCTATATAATAGCTACTACTTTGCTGGTGATTTTGCAGATCAAGAAAAAGTTCCGAGTATTTATCAATTGAGTGGAATCACATGGTGGCAAAAGCTATTTTCCTTCGAGCAAAAAGGGAGAACAGAACCATTCTATTGGAAAGCCTATGTACCAATAATGACTGAAATATTAACGTCAATTAAAGATTTACCAAGTAAATCGAAAATAATCGAACCAGACATTAAGACTGAAGCTGGAATGAAGGTAATCGGACAATCGGGTGAAAATTATCTTCAAGTATACCGAAATGGTGTATGGGAGGATATTCTCATTAAAGGTGTGAATATGGGTATCGCTAAACCGGGCTCATTCCCAGGAGAAACAAAGATTACGAAGCAAGAGTATGCCCGATGGTTTGATCAAATCAGTGAAATGAATGCGAATGCATTACGTGTATACACAATACATCCGCCTGCATTTTATGAGGCTTTATATGAACATAACCGTTATCGAAAAGACCCAATCTATGTGTTTCACGGGGTATGGGTAAATGAAGAGACCTTTTTAGAAAAGAAAAATGCATATGATCCTGCAGTAATGAATGACTTCAAAGAGGAGATAAAGCGTACAGTTGATCTTATTCACGGCAATGCAGAAATTGAGGAAAGAGCAGGACATGCTAGTGGTCAATATGTATTTGATTTATCCCCATATCTATTAGGCTGGATTATTGGTGTTGAGTGGGATCCTGATGGTGTTATTGGGACGAATGAAAAGAATACGGATAAAACAAATTATGATGGAACCTATATTATGACAAATCATGCAACACCTTTTGAGTCATGGTTGGCTGAAATGATGGATTTTACAGCAACTTATGAAGCGGAAAATTATAATTGGCAGCATCCTTTAAGCTTTACGAATTGGGTAACGACAGATTTGCTAAACCATCCTTCTGAACCTAGTGAAAAGGAAGATCTTGTTTCAGTGAATCCAAATGTCATAAAGGCAAAAGAAACATTTTTTCCTGGATTATTTGCTTCCTATCATATTTACCCTTATTATCCAGACTTTTTAAACTTTGAAGAAAAATATGTGGATTACATCGATCATCGAGGAGAAAAAAATAACTATGCAGGCTACTTGCATGATATGAAAGAAAATCATAACATGCCGTTACTCGTTGCAGAGTTTGGAATCCCAGCATCTCGGGGCCTAACACATGAAAATGTATATGGATTAGATCAAGGTCATCATTCAGAACAAGAGCAGGGACAATATGTAACAAGATTATTTGAAGACATTGTTCAAGAAGATATGGCAGGTGGACTTGTCTTCTCATGGCACGACGAGTGGTTTAAACGAACCTGGAATACGATGGATTATGATAATCCTGATCGAAGACCATTCTGGGATAATATTCAAACAAATGAGCAACATTTTGGAATGCTAAGCTTTGAACCGGATACTGAACATACACAGCTACTGATTGATGGAAATCCTTCTGATTGGGAGGCTAGGAACGAGAAGCCTCTTGAATCTATAGATGATAATGGGCTAATAAAGACTGTGTATATGGCTAGTGATGCCAGAGCCCTGTATATTCGGATCGATTATGACAAAGAGAAATGGAATGAAGACGAGCATCAACTATCAATTTTATTAGATACGATTAAAAACCAAGGGCAATCCTCTATTCCTGATATCCCAGCTGCAAAAGAAGAGGGTATTGATTTTCTCGTGCAACTGAAAGGTAAGGATAGCTCAAAAGTTCTAATCGATAGCTACTATGATACATTCTATTATCACTATGGACATGCGTTAGAAATGATTCCAACTAGCACTTATGCAAATAAAAAAAATAACGGAATGTACCATCCGATACGCTTAACATTGAATAAGGAATTGACGATAAATAAACAAGAGGGTTCTATTTCTATACCTTTTTCAGCTTATGAAACAGGAGAATTGCAATTTGGAATTGGGAATCCGAAGAGTAAAGATTTTAATTCACTTTCTGATTTTTATTTCAAAGATGGAATCTTGGAACTTCGATTACCATGGCTCCTGTTAAACGTGAAAGACCCTAGCCAGAAGGAAATCATGGGTGATATATGGTCTAAGGATGGCCTAAATAGTTCTCAATCAATCGAATCAATCTCTGCAGCACTCCTTATTACGAGTGGCCAAAATGGTATTGAACAGCGTGTCCCATCGTCTACTGGAGAAAGGATGCATTATACATGGAGTAATTGGGAGGAACCAATCTATTACGAACGACTGAAAAAATCTTATTACATTTTGCAAGATACGTATGAAGAGGCAAAAGTAAAAAAATAACGATAAAAATGAGTAGACTGATTGATAATCTTACGAGCTTATTAATCAGTCTAAATTCTTACTCAGGTCAGAAGGAGATGCTAAGAAAGAACATGGCAAAAATATTGCTAGCTGAGGACGAAGAAGTTCTCCGTATGCTTGTGGTTGATACACTTGAAGATGAAGGGTACTCAATTGATGAAGCAAGTGATGGAGAAGAAGCCTACACCTTAATTAAGAAAAATGCATATGATCTTATCTTATTAGACTATATGATGCCTGTATACTCTGGGTTAGAATTAATTGAAATGATCAGGAAAGAGAATAATCACACCAAAATAATGATGTTAAGTGCGAAAAGCCAATCATCCGATCAGCAAAAAGTGTTGGATGCTGGTGCCGATTACTTTATGAGCAAGCCCTTTAGTCCACTACAGCTCGTTGAGAGAATCGAGGAGATCCTAGGTGAAGCTAAATAAGTATTTGAAGACAAGCTTAGTGAAACAATTTATTACACTAACAATCACCATTATCATCGCATTTAGTTTATTAATTACTGCATTTATGTTGTATCAAAATCGAATAACCGTTCATTATGAGTTGATGAACGATCATGTGGAAGAGAAAAACAAGCATGCATCTGATTTACGTTATTCAATTAATTTAGCGATTTCCGAAATGAGAGCTTATTATGCTTATGGTGGAGAACAATCCTATTTTAAAAATTTTCAGCACCAAAAGGGAATTGTTGAGGGAAAAATAGCTGCCCTACAAGACGATGCTGACGGTGACGAAGATATATTATTACTTCAAGAAACAAAGGATTTTTACAATTATTATTTTCATGATGTACAACCTAGAACAAAAGATTTTTATGATAATGGACAATTTGATGAGGTAACGAAAATTGCAATAAATCAAAATGCTTCCGATATGATTCGAGTTTATCAGAATAGTTTAAAGGAATATACAGATGACCTTCATGAACAACTCACTATCATACATGATGAACTTACAAAGAAGATTTTCGTTAGTCAAGTTATATTTGTCATTTTGTTAATGGTCCTAAACGCTAGTACGGTCATTTTTGCTCTTAACATGCTTCGTAGACTTCGTAGACCATTAGAGAAAGTCACAATCGCCGCAGGTGAAATCGCTGATGGAAAAACAGTTTCATATACCGATACGACAAATAGAGATGATGAGCTTGGCTTATTATCTAAAGCCTTTGAAAAAATGAGTAAAAGTATCCAAGATAAAGAACAGGATTTGAGTGCACAGAATGAAGAACTTTTAGCTCAGCAGGATGAACTCCAAGCACAACATCTTGAACTTGAGAAAGCTCTAGAAACAATGCAAAGTCGAGAATTAGAGCTTAAGACACGAAATGATTTAATCAATGGGATTGCAAATTCCCTTGATAAAAAGGAAGTATTAACTAGTATCGTCAAAACGATGTGCAGCATAATTGGTGCCGACAAAGGGATCATTGTCTTATTGGATCGAAAGTATGAGCATGCAAGCTACGGTGTTTCAGAGCAGGGGGTTGAGCAGTTTATTAACCATATGCATTCTGGATTAATGATAAGGCTCAAGGAGACGAAAAAGCCTTTCACGATTAAGCGTGAAAGTAATATTGCAGAGAAGGGTTATCATACTTCAAACTCCTATTCTTTTGATCTTTATTTACCAGTTCTATCATCCTCAGGGAATATTGAAGCGGTTATGATATTTACGCGGTTTGATAAAATTTATGATAATGCTGAGTTTGCCGAATACGATAACTTAAGTAAACAAATTGCAATTTCTTTAGATAAGATTAAGCTATTTGAACACTCTGAAGAAGAGCGCCTATTAACACAGGATATCCTAGATAATATAAAAGAAGGAATTCAGCTTGTTGATGTATCAGGGAAAGTGATCCAGGTAAACAAAAAACTATGTGATATGCTCGAATGTGATTCTTCAACTTTCATTCAAAAGGATTATGAAAATTGGATGACCGATTTAGTAAATTCAGTAGAAAATGGATTGGAGCTTAAACGGTTTCTCCATTCGATTTTATTTGAAAATAATACAGAACAAACATCTTTCATTTATCATCAACATAGTCCAGTGTATAGAGTTGTTCGAGTTGATTGTGAACCACTTACTAGAAGCGGTGAAAAATTTGGGACGGTCATTGTCCATCGTGATATTACAAAGGAATATGAAGTAGATGTAATGAAATCAGAATTCGTAAGTACGGTAAGCCATGAATTACGAACACCTCTTGCAAGTGTGTTAGGTTTTACAGAACTCATGCTTAATAAAGAGTTAGCACCAGATAGGCAAAAGAAATATTTAACAACGATTTTTCAAGAAGCGAAGAGATTAACATTGCTTATTAATGATTTCTTAGATGTTCAACGAATGGAAGCTGGTAAACAGACATACCATCAAAAATTCGATGATATTATCCCACTACTACGCAATGTTATCGAGACATTTGAACTTAATAACCCAAATCACTTCTTTCGTTTTGAGGTGAAGACGGATCATACAATGGTGCTTGGTGACAAGGATAAGCTCTCCCAAGTATTCACAAATTTAATTAGTAATGCAATAAAATACTCTCCAAATGGTGGGAATATTTATGTAACCGTCTATGAGGAAGGTACCAACTTAAAAATTGCAATAAAAGACGAAGGGCTAGGAATACCTACAGATGCCCTTGATAAACTATTTACGAAATTCTTCCGTGTCGATAATTCTGATCGCCGTAAAATCGGTGGAACGGGACTTGGTTTGGTCATAGTAAAGGAAATTATGAAAGCCCATAATGGCGATATTTCTGTCCAATCAGTCATGGAAAAAGGCAGTACATTTACTGTAAGCTTTCCTTTAGTTATTGGAATGCAGGACAATACACAATCCAATGAAAATGAACAAAATGATGGACGAAAAGTAAATGTCATTATAGTTGAGGATGATAATAGTCTTGCAAATCTTTTACGAACTGAATTAGAGGAAAGTAATTTTCGTGTAAAAGTATTTAATGAAGGCGAATCTGCAATTAAGGCTATTATGAAGGAGCAGCCGGATGCTGTCGTCCTAGATATCATGCTAGAGGAAAGAGGAATGAACGGCTGGGATATGATTAGACAAATGAAGGATATCGATAAACTAAAATCAATTCCTATCTTTATATCATCCGCACTAGACGAGAAAGAAAAAGGACTAGCACTTGGGGCTAATGAATATTTGATTAAACCATATCAACCAAGTATTTTGTCAAAGCTTATTCTTCAAACATTGTTGAAAAAAGATTGGAGTGGTCAAATCCTCATTCCAAGTGACAATAAGGAGTAAATGTTTAGCCGCGTAACAAAAGAAATAAACCCCTCAAATTTGAGGGGTCTATTTCTTTTATCAAATGAACTTTTTTAGCTGTAAATTCACGTATTGTGAAAGGGAACGAAACTCGTATCCAGTTGGGCCCCTTTTGGTACTTAGCTACTTAGAGCTAGTTTGTGATGTCCTAGAAATATCCGACTACGTACCAGCAAACTACCTATTCTAAATGACCTAAAATTTCCATCAAAATACTAGATAAATAGCCCAATCCGTTCTACACATGTGTCCTCCGCGCAAAATCCACAAACCGGAATTTGTCCGGGCGGTGGCGGGATTCGGTATATTGAAATAAACTAGCATTATCCAAATATACATAGTTTTTAATGACCACAACATTATGAAAACCATCCAAATCAAGAAGCTCTAGGTCTTCATCAGTGGGCTCCATAACCGTGATTTCTTTCTTGGCAAAACTAATGGTTAGCTGTAACTCATTTTCCAAATATGAATAAATCGAATCCTGACAAATCTCTTTGGTGAGCTCTGGGACGTACTTTCGCGAAATAAAATCCTTGTCCAATATAATTCTTTCTCCGCCCATTTCTCTTGTACGTACGACCTTCCAGACCTGATCTTTACCTGAAAGCTGAAGCTGCTGTTTAATAAAAGTATCTGGCTTTCCAACAGTCAACTCGTGCACATTTGTCATCGGCTTATTTCCCATTTTCTCTGCGAGTTCCTTAAAGCTTACAAGCCCGGAAACTGGAAAATCAAACTTATTCACATCAATGACAATCGAGCCTTTACCTTTCATCTTTTGAATATATCCATTTTGTGAAAGCAAGTTCAAAGCCTTACGAATTGTTTCGCGAGAGGTATTGTATGTATCTTTCAACTCATGTTCAGAAGGTAAAAGACTATTAGCCTTGATGTTACCGCTTTTAATTTCTCCTACTAAATCGCTATAGATTGTTAGATACTTGTTATTCATAAAGAATCCCCAATCGATGTAATATTGTTATACTCCAATCTTACCTCTTTAATACGAAAAAAGGGAGGGGGAATTTTTCCCCTCCCTACTATATTACTTTTTACCAAATGAAATTTTACCAACATTAGCTTTTGCGAAGATGATAGTTAAGAAAAATGGAATAAGAACCGCTACAACCATCGCAATGAAGAACATGAACCAGTGACCAGCCTGGATGGATAAGATACCTGGAAGTCCACCAACCCCGATTGAGTTCGCCATTACACCGCTACCTACTGAGATAATCGCTGCAACCAAGGAACCGATCATCGCAGCTAGGAATGGGAAGCCGTATTTTAAGTTAATACCGAACATCGCAGGCTCTGTTACACCTAGATAACATGAAATAGCTGCTGGAATAGAAACTTGTTTTTCTGCTTCATTTTTACGATTAATATAAATCATCGCTAGAACCGCAGAACCTTGGGCAATATTTGATAATGCAATCATTGGCCATAGGTTTGTTCCGCCAAACTCACTCATTAATTGAAGGTCAATCGCGTTTGTCATATGGTGTAAACCAGTGATAACAAGTGGAGCATAGGCAAATCCAAAGATCGCCGCAAATAACCAACCAAATGCTGAAGTTAGGCTAGTGTATACAACATCAGAAATCCAAGAACCAACTGTCCAACCAAGTGGTCCAAGAATGGTATGTGCAATTAAAACTGTAGGAATTAATGCAAAAAATGGTACGATAATCATGGAAATCGCGTTTGGTGAAATCTTACGTAACCAACGCTCTAAATAAACTAGAACGAAACCAGCTAAAATAGCAGGGATAACCTGTGCTTGGTAACCTATCATTTCAATTTGTGCAAACCCGAAATCCCATACAGGTATTTCCGCCCCACCGGCAACTCCATATGCGTTTAACAATTGTGGAGATACAAGCGTAATCCCTAGTACAATCCCAAGAACTTGTGAAGTCCCCATCTTACGTGTAATGGACCATGTGATTGCTACAGGTAGGAAGTGGAAGACCGCTTCACCAATTAGCCAAAGGAACGCATGAACTCCTGCCCAAAATTGGGAGACCTCAACGATCGTTTTTGTACTGTTTTCTAGTAATTTAATATCTCCAATTACATTTCGGAAACCTAAAATCAGACCCCCAACAACAAGGGCTGGAATAAGCGGTGTAAAAATGTCCGCAAGATGTCCCATCATTCGTTGCAGCCAGTTCATGTTTTGCTTAGCAGCAACCTTTGCTTCATCTTTACTTGATTCTTCAACACCAGCGTGTTTCACGAATTCATTATAAAAAGAAGCCACTTCATTACCAACAATTACTTGGAATTGACCTGCCTGGGTGAATGTCCCTTTAACAAGCCCAATTTCTTCAATTTTTTCTATGTCTGCATCTTTCGGATCGTTTAATACGAAACGCATTCTCGTTGCACAGTGTGTTACTGCTGCGACATTATCTTTACCACCAATGTGGTCAAGCAATTCCTTTGCAGGATCTGTGTACTTACTCATTATTTTTCCCCCTAACTCCACAAGATTGTCGAATCTTGTATATACATGTCGTGTTTACGTTTTCAGTTTAACCTGTATATACAAGAGTGTCAATTACTTTAACTTGCTAATTTTTAGCTTTTACGAATAAAGGATTTTTATGCCAAAGCATCCTAAGTATAACTTCCCATCCATCGCAAAAAATAATCTTGAATCTAAAAGGAAATGGAGTGTAAAAATGAAGGCAGTTACGTATCAAAATCCACATAGGGTTGAAGTCAAAGAAGTGGAGGATCCAAAAATCATCAAAAAGGACGACGTCATTGTACGTATTACCTCAACTGCAATTTGCGGCTCTGACCTCCATTTATATCAAGGGAATATTCCACTTCCTGATGGCTATGTGATAGGACATGAACCAATGGGGATTGTCGAAGAGGTAGGTCCCGAGGTCACTCACGTAAAAAAAGGCGATCGAGTTGTCGTTCCTTTTAATGTTGCCTGCGGTAAATGTTATTATTGTGAGCACGAATTAGAAAGCCAATGTGACAACGCGAATCCGCATTATGACTCAGGTGGTTATTTTGGCTACTCTGAAAAATATGGTGATCACCCAGGAGGTCAAGCGGAATACTTAAGAGTTCCATTCGGTAACTTTACCCCTTTTAAAATACCAGAGTCATGTGAATTAGAGGACGAATCATTGCTCTTTCTCAGTGATGTTCTTCCAACTGCCTATTGGAGCGTTGAGAACGCTGGTGTGAAGGAAGGAGACACAGTTATTGTCCTTGGATGTGGTCCGGTCGGCTTGATGACACAAAAATTTGCCTGGATGAAGGGAGCAAAACGTGTTATTGCAGTCGACTATCTTGGTTATCGAATGGACCATGCCAAAGCGACTAATAAAGTAGAAGTTTTTGATTTTACCAAGCATGATGATATGGGGGAGCATTTAAAAAAAATTACGAGTGGTGGGGCCGATGTTGTTATAGATTGTGTAGGAATGGATGGAAAAAAATCACCGCTAGAACTTATCGAGCAAAAACTAAAGCTTCAAGGTGGAACATTAGGTCCGATTCAAATTTCAACGAAAGCCGTTCGAAAGGGAGGCACGGTTCATCTCACCGGCGTGTATGGTGCAAATTATAATATGTTCCCACTCGGTGCATTTTTCGTGCGTAACATTACCTTGAAAATGGGCCAAGCCCCTGTTGTTCATTTCATGCCAGAGTTGTACAAAAAAATCGTCAACGAGGAATTTGATCCAACTGATATCATCACTCACAAAATACCCCTGGATGAAGCGAGTCACGGTTACAAAATCTTCAACGGCCATGATGATAATTGCATAAAAGTTGTCTTAAAACCATAAAGTAGCTTTCGACAAGTCTCGCACTTGTCGATTTTTTATTGATTTTTTTGGAAGTTTTTTCTAATGTAAGAGTATAGAGTGTATTTTTCGGTAGCAATAACAAATGGAAGGAAAAGAATAATAATGACTAAAGGTAATGAATTTTTTAATTACGAGAGTTTTGAAACGGATAGAGTCATTTTAAAAATACTCACGCTTCAAGATACGGAAGAGGTATTTAAGTATTTTTCTAATCCGAAAATTACGGAGTTCATGGATATAGAGCCTTGTAAAACTAGGGAGGAAGCGAAGGAGATTATCACCTATCATCTAGAAGATACAGGGTGTCGCTGGGGTTTATACGATAAGGAAAACAATGAATTTATCGGTACATGCGGTTTTCATTACTTACGAAAAACATCAGATGGAACAATAGCTGAAATTGGATTTGATTTATCACCCTCCTATTGGGGTAAAGGACTTATGGAAGAAGTGATGACAGCTGTTATCCAATATGGTTTTAATAAGGTTGGTTTTTATATGCTGGATGCAACTGTCGAACCTGACAATATACTGTCATTAAAACTTATGGAACGATTAAATTTCAAAAGGGAGTCAGTATTAAAAGAAAATCTCGTTTATTTCACCCTCTTAAAATAGTAAACTCAGAAATAGGAATGACGCTCCGGAATATTGGATAGACAGGAGGGGGAGAACGAATGTGGTATTACTGGTTCACACTTATTTTTTGTTTGGCGGTTGTTCTTATGGCCATAATTATTATACCTTGGATAATCATTGTTTTAACAATTGAGGCAATTCGTGAGCGAAAAACAAAAACTAGGAAAAAGAAAAGTGAAAAGGATGGGCCGTTTGAGAATTTTAAGAGTGTTATGAAATTAACGGGGGCACTACTTGGCTTTGCACTTGTTGCCACTTTTTTGGGCTATATGAGCGTTCCGTATCTAGAAGATATCCCAAATGTTATTCAACGAGAGTTTTCTTTTGAAGAAGGATTTATTGAATATGTAGATGATCGAGGAAAAAGTCGGGATAATGAAGTTAAGGTTAACGGGGAATGGTTTTCCTCGACGGCAATAGAACGTAAACATGTAGGGAGTTATATTACCTTTGATTATTTACCAAATACAAAATTGATAGTTTCATATGAATTCAGGGAGTGAAGGTGATGTTTTGTTTGAAGAAGGGTGGATGGGCTGTCATTTTATTATGTGTCATTCTATTGGCAGCTTGCGCACCAAAAAGTGGGAAGAAAAATGTGGAGATTACGTTAGGAGATTTAGAGCATGAATATATGGAAGAATTTGAGTTTATTGAAGTAGTTGGAGTGAATGAGGAAGGATATGTTGTGTTGTTAGTAGCACCTAAGTCAAATCCTGATATACAATTTCATGCTTACCTTTTTCAAGGGGACGCCGGAGGACTACCGGTGATTGGAATGAATAATAATTATATGGATGTTGCGTTTCTTCATTATGCACCAGAGCTGTATAAAAAACATTTTGGAATCTTGATAGATAAAGAAAAGGCAATAAATGATTATCATGCTTTTACCGAGGAAGCCCAATATTCAAATATCTGGGATTTCAACGATTATTTAGAAACAACCAACTTTGTGATTAAAGATATCAATCAAGAAAATATGGAAGAGATGTCCGAAAAAATATCAAGCGCTCTACTGGACTTTTTGAATATACATCCATTTAGTATGAGAAAAGTTGATGGGGGCAGCGCATATGATGTATTTCGTGTAGGGATTCCTTATGAGTTTACGGGAGAAAAATTTAATGAAGGAAGTATGTATAACTCAATATCTACCGGAGCGGTAATTAAGGAGGAAAATCCTCAGCAATCAGTTTACGATGTATTTCTATGGCATAAGGAACGAAAGGAAGAACTTCGGGATAAAGATGTTGAGTAGCGGGGCTGGCCCGATTATCTGATCTTTAATGTATTTTGGGGAATGGTTATGCAAAATAAAATGGAAGCGTTCAAATAATAATTTAGTAAATTAGTATAAATAGGGGTGATTTCAGTGGACAAGAAAAATCTGGAGTTGGCGATTCAACTTCGTCATGAATTACATGCGCATCCTGAATTGTCATATCAAGAAGTGTGGACGAAACAGCATCTAATTAATTTCCTTAAATTACATACAACGAACTTAAAAATCATTGACAAGGGAAAATATTTTTATGCGAAATATACGGCTGGAGAGGATAAACCAACTATTGCATTCAGAGCGGATTTTGATGCCCTCCCCATTCCTGAAACAATTGACCTTCCATGGAAATCAGCTGTTCCGGGAGTTTCCCATAAATGTGGTCATGATGGACATTCTGCTACGCTTGCTGGATTTTCGCTCGAAGTGGATCAAAAGGGCGCGGATAAAAATGTAATCTTTCTCTTTCAGCATGCAGAGGAGACTGGCCAAGGTGCCATTGAATGCGCCGAAATAATGAATGAAGAACAAATTGATGAAATTTTTGGCTATCACAATATGTCAGGCATTGAGTTCAATGCTGTGCATGTAATTGATGGTACAGCCCATTGTGCCTCAAAAGGGATGTCCATTGAAATGATTGGTTCACCTGCCCATGCCAGTCAACCAGAGGACGGAATTAATCCTTCATTTGCAATGGCTAAAATCATTGAGGCTATACCGGAGTTAACCACTCCAGATCAGTATGATGGCCTCGTTCTATGTACGATTATTCAAGTCGATATCGGCTCGGAGAATTACGGGATTGCAGCCCATAAAGGAGTATTACGATTAACAATTCGCGCTGAAAAAGAAGCGGAATTAAACAAGCTTCAACAAAGTCTCGAAGATCTTGTGACCCAACTTGGGACGGAGCAAGGCATCAAGATTCATTTTCACTACCAAGATGAATTTCCGGAAACCGTCAATCATAAGGAATCGGTTGAAAAAGTACGGATAGTTGCAGGCGACAAAGGATTTCTGATACGTGGGCTAACCTCACCAAACCGTGCATCAGAGGACTATGGACACTATTTGAAACTTGTAAAAGGTGCCTATTTTTATATCGGAAACGGAGAAGAGCATCCGCAAATCCACACCTATGAATATGATTTCCGCGATGAAATTATTGAAACGGGAGTAGAAATGTTTAAAGGACTTTTAGAGATGGAGTAATTGAAACTTTTCCAAGGCCTATTTCTATGACAAAAGGCATTAATTCTCGAAAAATTAATGCCTTTGAGGATTTGCCAACATTAACTATCAGCAGCCGGTGAAATTATAGTTTCTTTAAATCAGCGTTTAAATTCCTTGCTTGATTTTTGAAGTAAAGATAAAAGGCGGTCCAAAAGATTGCATAGACAATTATAGCGATGATGAGTATTAATAAAACTCCTTTGATTGTAAAAGAAATCCATCCAATGGTAAGCGCTATAATTAGGTAAAGAATCAGTACAGTAAAAAAGTGAAGAATTGTTTGCTGGTAAAGTTTCAATTTTCTAATTTCAAAGTACGAAGGGGCGACTGTGAAAAACCATCCACAAAGAATAAAACCGATGGAGTTCTTGAAAAATAAGCTCCCTTCTATCATTTCGATACCGCCAAACAGGTATAATAAATTGGTGGTAAGCACCGCAACAAAGCTGCCGAAGAAAATCCCTAGCATACTACGAAATAACATTTTTTTCATTTTCATTTCCTCCTATTTAATTTTAATGCTGCTTTTATCACCGGTACATAGGTGCGGGATACATATTCCTTTTTTCCGGATTTGAAATACACACAGAGAGTCCCATTGAATGACGCTTCAAAACGGCTTAATTCATGCAAATTTGCAATCACTGATTTAGATAAACGGATAAATTTAGAAGAAGGAAGCAATGTTTCGAGCTCATATAGCTTTTCTTTTATAATAAAAGAATCTGTTCCAGTTACGGCGGCAACCTGTTCGTTTTCGGTATGAAAATAGTGAATGTCAGCTGGATTAAGAATATGCTGCATTTCACCCTTTCTTCCAATGATAAACTGGTGCTCTCTTTCGTGAATATAATCAATTAGCTCCTTAATGTTTTCATCTAAATCCGGGGCTTCAATAGTAACCCTTGCTTCTTTAAACGCTTTATCAATATTTAGGAATAGCTTCAAATTTAAGACACCTCATTTCACATAAAAGAATAATTGTTCCATCTTCTTCCTTTACCTTCTTGTATTGTTTTTCTATTTCCATTTTACGAGGAATTTCCTCTCATGTCTGGATAATTTCGGTAAGTGGCGGATAATTGAGGGTAAGCTGTTGAAAGTAACAAGTCACATCACTTGTTTATATACACTAGGGTAGTGTTTTTTTACTTTGTGGTATTTCGATGCCTCTTTTTAGAAGGGAATTGTTTCAGGCTTGTAGAATTTCTACAAGTAAGGGGTGTTTTTTTATGAAAAAAATATTACTCGCAATTTATGATTCATTTTCTGAGTTTGAAATAACCGTGGCGACTGCTATGCTGCGAGAAACATACAGAATCGTGACTGTTGCGGATTCACTAAAAACAATTACTGGCGAATCTGGCCTTCAATTTGTGCCGCATTTGATGTATCAGCAGGTAGATCCGACGGAGTACGAGGGGATTATCATTCCTGGGGGAGACCTGATCAATGTTAAAGACTCGGAAGAACTGTTTCAACTCACAAAAATCTTTTACGAACAGAAAAAACTAACTGCAGCCATTTGTAGCGGCACATATGTGCTAGCAAGAGCGGGAGTACTCGAAGATAAACCATATACAGTCACTCTCCATCAGGAGCAGCGAAATTTCCTAGGTTGTTTTGAAGAGAACAATTTTCGATATGAACCGGTTGTGAAGACTGGAAATGTGATCACTGCACAGGGCCATGCCTATGTTGACTTTGCGCTTGCGCTTGCTGAAAAGCTTGGAGCTCTAAGTCGTCCGGAATTCACGAGTGAATTTTACAAAGGGCAACGAAATCGGTTGATGGAGGATTCGGTAAAATGATCGGTCTATGGTCATTATGAAACTCACAAAAATAAAAATGTTCCTATTAATGTTTCCACTACTTTATCTTTTTCATGATATCGAAGAAATTTTGACGGTGGAACAATTTCTGATTGAGCATTCGGATATCATTCCCATTCGAGTTACGACATTAGAGTTTGCAGTTGCTTTTTCGCTTCTGTGGGTTTTGGCTTCAGTCGGGTGTTATCAGGCTTTTCGGGAAAAGCAATTCCTTGGAATGAAGCCAACTACTTACCTTTCATTTCTAGTTCCAGGAATCATTTTGGCAAATGCTATCGGACATGTCATGCAATTTTTGTTTATTAGAGAATATGTTCCAGGAATCATTACGTCAGTCATGGTTCTAATACCATATTCATTTTTCACGGCGAGGTTTTTAATCACGACAGGAGAAGTAACGACAAAAAAACTAGTAGCCTATTTTGGGATTGGAATTGTAGTCCAAGGGCCACTTGCCCTTCTTGCGCATATCTTTTCTTCAAGCATAGTAAAATGATAGTTAGAAAGGGGGAACAGCCATGACAATCGAAACCAAAAATTTTTCAATTGGGCTACCAAAAAAAATGACGTATGGAAAAGATGAGGAAGTAATAACGGCAATTCGTAAACAAGCTGTAGAAGAGGCATTTTTAACAAAAGACGGTTTCCGGGGCGATGGGGTTGCCGATTTAAAGCACCACGGTGGTCCTGACCGTGCTGTTTGTATATATCCATATGAACATTATTCACTATGGGAAAGTGAATTTTTTGTTCAGTTTACGCTACCGACTTTTGGGGAGAACTTGACTCTCACGAATATGGAAGAAAAAGATGTGTATATCGGTGATATTTACCTTGTCGGGGATGCGATTATTCAAATCACCCAAGGTCGAATTCCGTGTAGTACCATTACGAAAAGAACCAACAACCCTTATCTTTTAAAAATGATGGTCCAAACTGGCTTTACTGGATACTTAGGTCGTGTTTTAAAAGAAGGAACGGTACGTAAGGATTCTACCATTTCATTAGAGGAGCGAAATCCAAATCAAATCTCAATTCTTGAAGCAAATGAAATCTATTATAAAAGACCACGGGATATTGATGGGATTCAAAAGATACTAGCGGTCGAAGAATTGGCTGCTGAGTGGAAGGACATGTTAAACGAGCGATTAACTAGACTGGAAGCCCGCCACTAATTTTATTGAAACCTTTTTATGGAAAAAACGTAAATAGGATAACAAGTTACTCTAGGGAGTTGAATGTGGTGAAAAACATATATTGTGAAAAATGCTCTGCAGAAATTACGGATAAAAGCAATCTTGTTATTACAACATATTTCCTCATAGTCAAGGCCTACCATGATCATTGTTACTCGAAATCATTAAAAGGTTGGGAAACGGTTTTTGTAGGAAATGAGCCAATAAACGGTTTCTCCGGAAATTTTAAGGCAGGCATTTCATTGGTGCTAGCTATGATTCTATTTCTAGTAAATGGCCCATATGTGTTTCTGGGAATTGTTATCTTATACCTTCCTCTGATGCGATTATTTGCCTGGTATTCAATTGAGAGATATTTAGAGTAACTTTGGGTGTTAATCCTGGCAGGGATTAACGCCCTTTTTGGTGAACTTATTGTAGAGGGGGAGTTTGATGAAGTACAAAAAGACGATCATCATCATAGGAGTCGTAATTATTGCTGGATTTTTACTATTTAAAAAAGATATATGGGTGAAGAATGAAGAATTGCTTCGGGAGCAAGTTTTATCCATAGGACAATCGGTTGAAACCATAAACTTAACTGATGTCACCCCATTCAAATGGGATACGGCCTATTCCTTCAGCCCCTACACCCCGAAGAAAGAAATCTATGAAACTGTGGGATACAAATGGGACCGTATTCGGGAGACCGTGAGTGAGGACATGAACCAAATCGTGTTCTTAAAGGATGGAAAAGTAGTTTGTTATGTTTATGGACACCCGACTAACATCGGTTATAGCATCTATTACTCAGGAGAAACTCTCTCAGAGCGTGCACCAGTTTTAAAGGTAAGTGATGACCTGACATTTCAAGTTAAACGAGAAGATGGGGTTGTTTCTTTAATAAAGTACTAATATTTTGCTAGGGATGAAGTACTTGCACGAGGTTTGTCTCTCAGAAACTTAATGAAGAGTAAAACACTTATTCCGGTTCAGAGAAATCCTCTTCA
>NZ_JBALOQ010000027.1:0-69645 GCF_036962705.1 Bacillus sp. JJ1562 | reverse complement strand
CTTCATAGCTGGGATGAAGAGGAAACCACTCATTCCAGTTAAGAGAAATCCTTTTCACATCCGGGATGAAGACCCGAATTCAGCGATTGGCTGGACAAAAAGGTCTTCATAAGTCCGATGAAGACCCGAACGAGCCGGCCGATTCCGCAAAAGGGTCTTCATAAGCGTGATGAAGACCCGAACGAACAGCCAGATTTCGCAAAAGAGTCTTCATAAGCGTGATGAAGACCTGAATGAGCGGCCAGATCCCGCAAAAAGGTCTTCATAAGCCCGATGAAGACCCAAGCGAGCCACTAAGTTCGTGAAACAGTCTTTCATCCCAACAAGTTTTCCAAGATCACTCATGAAAAAGGTGACCACATGCGAAATTTACTAGAATCACTCTTATTTTTACCCACATCTTTAAATAAAAAGAAGCTCTATGCCAAACTTACGCACAAAACAATCCTCATCACCGGGGCGAGTTCGGGCATCGGCAGGGAAGTCGCCTATCAACTAGCCGGCATCAATTGTCATCTAATCCTTGTTGCGAGAAGGGGCGAACTGCTTGAAGTGATCAAACATGATATTGAAAAGCAAACAGCTAAAGTAAGTATTTTTCAGGCGGACCTTAGAAAAGAGGACGAGCTCGCTCACTTTCTTGCCTTTTTACACAAGCAGCCAACTTTAGATATCTTCATCAACAACGCCGGTCTCTCGATAAGGCGGTCCATCTATGAATCTCTTGATCGATATCACGACTTCACACGGACGATGGCGATTAACTATTTTGCGCCTGTAAAAATATTGTTATCGATTATTCCGTTACTTCAAAAAAGAGGGGGACAGATTATCAATGTATCGACCATCAACGCAAGGTTGTCACCTGTTCCGTATTACTCTGCCTATCAGGCATCGAAATCAGCTTTTGATGTGTGGCTGAGGTCGATTTCGCCCGAATTAAAGAAAATCGCAACAACTTCCATTTACCTACCACTAGTCCGCACACCGATGATAGAACCAACGGCTGGATATCGCAATGTACCTGCAATGTCGCAACAGCATGCTGCAAAAATCATCTGTAAATCGATGTACACTCGTACAAAAAAATACCAACCATGGTGGCTGATCGTAGGACAACTAGCATCCGTTTTTCGAATGAATTTAGGAGATTTTTCAAAGAAGGGGAAGCAAAATGAAATTGATTAAACTATTTTATGTTTTATATAAAATAAAATTGCTTTCTCCAATCGGGTTGTACCACTTGTTGAGATCCGTTTCCACATGCGGAATCAATTTGATGACACTCTTACATTTTGCTGAAAAGAAATACACCAATCGAATCGCGCTCGTGGACGACAAAGAAACACTAACATACAAACAGCTATTAGAACAGTCAACAAAGCTCGTCCATTCTTTAGTAGAAAAAGCTCAGCTCCAAAGCGGACAAAAAGTAGGTGTTTTATGCAGAAATCATGCCTTACTCGTAAAATCAATTTTCGCCGTATCTCGAGTAGGGGCCGACCTCTATCTATTAAACACCGAAATAAGCAAGCAACAGTTCGACGGTTTCGTAGAGCGACACAATTTCGATCTCATCATCTATGATGCCGAATTGAGTTCAACCATTCAAAACTATTCCAAACAAAAGATTTTGAGTTATCATCCTAACTTACCAGCTATCAGTAATTTCCTAAAATCGAACGCTAATCAAGCGCCACTGCCTCGTGCAAACAAAGGCAAACTCATCTTACAAACCAGCGGTACAACAGGAACGTCCAAAGACGCGGCACATAAACCATCCCTTTTTCATTATTTAAATCCATTTGTGGCGTTTATCAAGCGATTGCGGATTTTAGACTATCAAAATGCGTACATTGCAACCCCAATCTACCATGGGTATGGGATTGCTGTTTTGCTTTTATTTATTCCATTAGGGAAAAAGGTTGTGATCACAAGCGGGTTCAAATCGAAAAAAGCCTGTGAACTCATTCAGCAACATCAAATTGAGGTCATTACTGTTGTCCCATTAATGCTTCGAAAAATGCTGCAAACGAACCTAGAACATTTAAAATCCCTCACATGTATCGCATCAGGTGGGGCAAAACTTCCAAGAAAGCTTGTCGAGGAGACGTTCCAAAAACTTGGTCCTGTCCTATACAATTTGTACGGAACCTCAGAAACGGGCTTGAACTTCATCGCCACCCCACAGGACTTAATGTATTCGGACACAACCATCGGAAAAAAAATATCTGGACTCAACATTAGTATTTTAGATAGCAAAAAAAATGAAGTTACACCCGGCACCATCGGTCAGCTCTGTATGAAAAATGACTGGTCTATTCGTAAGGATGCTTGGATAGAAACAGGTGATGCTGGCTATCGTGACGAAAATGGTTATTATTTTTTATGTGGAAGAATGGATGATATGGTCATTTCAGGTGGGGAAAATGTCTACCCAATTGAGGTTGAACAGGTTCTAATCCAGCACCCGCAAATTCTCGACGTTGCGATTATCGGAACCCAAGATGAGCAATTTGGCCAACGTTTAAAAGCATTTGTCGTTCCGGAAAAAAACGCAAGACTGAAAGAAGAAGAATTACTGGAGTGGATGCGGCCTCAAGTGGCAAGATTCCAGCTTCCAAAAGAGGTCATAATTGTAGAGCAATTGCCATATACACCCCTTGGAAAACTAGATAAAAAGCAGCTAATAATGCAGACTCAGATTAATTGGTGAAACTTATGATGGTGTTTTTCGTATTAAAGAAAGGAAGGTATGTATTTAAGTGAAAATAAAAAGCGGGGTTTAAGTATGGATGTAGTAACTGTTCTTGGAGTATCAGTAATCACGGGATTATTAAGTATTACGGCTTTCTACTTTTCATTTTCTAAGAAAGCAGAAGGGTTTTACGAGGAATCAAATGAAAGTCCTGATATAACAGGCTTTTTTATAATAGTTGGTTGGATTTTGATGGGGCTTCACAAGCTATATAAAATAACTTTTCGGCGCAATCATACTTTAGCTCTAAGAATTACGTTGTTCTTTTTTGGAGCTATATTTATGGTGATGGGAATTGGTATTTGGTTTTTGATTTAATAGATGTAAATTGAATACAAGTGTAAGGTTCGTCTTGTACTGGACGAACCTGGTTAACGTAAGGACCCTTTTTAAAACTTAAAGTCTTCCTTCAATTAATATAAATGGGAACTGATTAAAGAGTTTTTATGAAAATAAAGTTTTTAAGAAGTTCATTTTCTGAGATCGATATACTATCTGTTAAATCTTTCGTTCTCAATACATACTCTTTAACCCCGATAAATTCAGATTCAGCAATTAAGTAAAACTGTGTTCCTTTTTTAAATCCCCTAAATCGCGTTTTTAGTGTATATAACTTCATAGAATAACCTACCTGATATTTTAAACATAAACCCATAATATATTTGGGGCTATAACTTGTCTAGAGTCTTGGATCAATATCTTGTTCTTGCCTTTCTTCAAAGATGAGATTTGCGACGGTTTGCTTGTAAGCTTTGTTTTCTGGGCCAATCTCGTCAAGTCGGGTTTGAAGCATTTCCATTCCCAATTTGTATTCGATTAACGATTTTTGGATCTTTTTCTTGATGTTTTTTTGCTTCATAAGCTTAGTATATTTGTTTGGGAACCGATAATCATAACCGTACACAATCGTAAGATATTCTGGGTTCCGTACTTTCATAAACGGTACTAGATTATCCTGTGGTATCTCTGGCTTAATGACTACACCTTCCATACCGCGTTCAAACGTCAGCCTCTTGAAAAATTCCAAAGCACCATCGTACGACTCCTGTACATTTACAATCATGTATTCATCTTCACTTATAAACGAGAACATTTCCGATGTTTTCATATCAGGAATTTCCTCATCACCATTTGAATAAACCACTTTTAATATTGAAAATGGCTTATATTCTAGCTCTTGATCCCTTGCATAAAGATCTAACTGTTTACGGAATGTTTGATAGGCATTCTCCTGCTCGGATAAGGTATGTGTTTTATCGATCATATCCTTTAAACCCTTGTATGTTTGATAATTGTTCATACCAAAATGAGCAATCAAGTCTTTTTTAGAGTGCCTAGACTTTGCTTCCTCAAACCCACTTGATTCATATCCTCTAACTACATCCAAGAACTGATTTTCGAAACCAAATTCTTTCAAAAAGTCAATTTCTGTTTCAAGTGCCTTGGCGACGACATCAAACTGTCGATCAATTAATCCTTTTCCAAGTGCATTCCAAGGGAGCAGCTCACCATCAAATATGATCATATCGATTGCTTTTTCATCCATCCATGCAGAAAATTTTACTTGGAGTTGGCGGAACACCTGTGTTAAATCAATATGAGTAATTTTATATCCATTTCGACTCACTGCATAACACTTCTCTACATCTCGGGATAAGTAAATATTACAGCGGGAACCCATATACTTCGGTTGAAGAACTACTTCACTTACACCAGCATCTTTGAAAAAATCTAACCCTTTTGTTAAGCTTTCGAGTTCATTCATTCGAAAATCCTTGTCGGCAGGGCTCATCGTGCCTGAGATAAAATTAACTTTATTATGAAGTACGTAATCTAATCGTTTTTGATCACTTTCACTCAATTCAATCAGCTTTACTTCCTTTGTCTTGGAAGAGAACGCTGATGGTAACTCGTTAGAAAATGGAGTCTTATTTCCATCTAGTTCTGGTTCTTCATTTGCAGTCTTGTCGGCAGAAGGAACACTCTTAAATAGTGGCTTAGATGTTTGTAAGGTTACACTTGTTAAGGTATTTCCTGATATACAACCTGTATCGATTCCAATTTTATTTTTCATACGCACTACTTCTTTTGTGGCCACATGACCAAATACATGGTATGGAAAATTACTCCCACTTTCATTTTCCAAAAAGCGTAGCTGCTCTTCGATATCTGCCTCAAAATCAGTTGCAAACCGACGTTGATTTCGACGTGAGGTTGTATCCATTTTTCCAATATATTGATTATGACAAGGAGAGTGTGTTAAGTAAAAGCTGTTACTCCTTTTGCCGATAAATCTATAAAAATCACGCGATAAATCCACAATAACCTGAAACTTCGATTGCAACTCAGGATCTGCTTTTAAAGCAGGAACGGAAGTAAAAAAGTTGTCTAGCAAGTGAGGATCCACATTTTGAATTTCGTCATTTAGATATTTAGAGATAAAGTTTTCGTGATTTCCTTTAACAAAATAAAAGAATTCTCGATTTTGATAAAGAAACTCAATGGTTGCTTTCGTGTTTTTTCCTTTATCGATAAAATCGCCAATTAGCACAAATTTTTTATTCCCACTCTTTGAGGTTACCTGAATTTTACCATCGAGAATAGTAAATCCGTGCAAAGTAATCATTTTTTGTAACGTCTCCAATGATTCATGAACATCCCCAATGATGATGTAATAGTAATGGTGAGGAAGTATATGAGTTACATAATCATTCAAATCTACAACCACAATTTCATATAAATCTGGTTGTAGAAAGTTTTTTGTACGAATTCGATGTATGTCATCGAAGTCACTACGCTTTAATGTGGGTAGTACATCACGCCTCATTCGATTGACATGTGTTGCGATCACCTTTTTACTGCGTTCAGAGTCGTAATAGTCTTTAATGTTTTTATAATCAAAAACGATTGTCTCTAGGCGATAGTGATTTTCCTTAGCGATTGCCGTTACTTTTTTTCGGAAATCTTCTGCAAGACCCGTTGTATCCACAATCACAAAATCTGCATTAGCAGGAAAACTCGTCACAGCTCTTAGCTTATGAAAAAGTAGGTCAAACGCTTGGGCAGAGGACTCCATCATCATCGAATCATATTTATCATAAGGAAAGCCAAGGATCTCCTGGCGTATATCATCACTTGATAGGTACTGGACATTACTCCGGTAATTTTTTTCTTCATCATAAAACTGTAATTGGGGAATCAAAACATTTTTGGCAAACGTCGATTTCCCACATTCGGTTGGACCGATCAACATATAAATCGTATGAAGTTTCGTCTCGATTTTCATTCGATTTCCCCTCCTAAAAATGATCTGCAATCAGTTTTTTCTTGTTAATACTAGTCCTTGGGTGGTGTGGATCCCGTTCACATTGTCGCCAATTCCATAGTGAGAATAGTTCAACTCAGGGGGAATGATAGATTGAATCCAGCTTTTAAATTCCTGTTCATTCATTTCCCAATGATGGTCATTATGACGTAACTCGATATTGTAAAATTGGTTAAAATCACGATTTGGTGTCGTAATAATCAACTTATTACAATTCACATGATGAATAATTTTTAAAATCAATTCTTCAGCAGATTTTTCATCCATATGCTCGATTACCTCTGTTAAGAGAACGTCGGCTAATTCCTTTGTGTCTTTTTCTAGAAAATGATCAATAGATTCGTAAAGAACAATATTTGAAATGTCCTGGCGTTCTGCTTTTTGCGATACTTTTAACAGTGCATCCTCATCAATGTCGATCGAATGGACAAGATGGGGAGCAATTTTTTTACTAAAAGGTATGGTATAGGCACCCTCACCACAGCCGACATCAATGATAGGCAATTGAAACTCAAGCTGCTGAGTAATCCAATCTTTTCGTTGGAGAGCTGTATTTCCAAAGGCAAAATCAATTTTATGCCGTGATGTTTCTTCGATGAGTCCTTTGTATCGATGGAATATCTCTTTGTTCGTAAGCACGTTTCTGACAAACAAATAACGAATGAAAAAGGGTGCATCAATCGCATTAATGCTACGGATATATTTTTCAATGGTATCATTCGTTATGTCAAAATAAGTTCGGTTCATCAATGACAAAAACATAAATAAGGTATTGCTATAATTAAAGAGCTCATAGAGTGTTTTCTTTGTTTTAATGGTAATTCGATAGTTTTGATACGCAAGTTCCTCCCAAATTAATTCAAAATCCTTAAAATGTAATTCAAAAAAATGCAAATACCGAATCTGTTCGACTTGGACAAGATTCACCATTAGTTGGTGCTCATATCCTTCTATATCGTCATCATGGTGCTTTTTTGATGCTGTTGAAAATAAATTAGCCACGACGTTGAGAGGGAAAAGTGGTGTGTTATAACGAGATACATTTAAATACTCAAAATGCTCATCTTTATCCTTTGGATAGGAGACCTCATTTTCAGCATCCTTGAAATATACATTATATGTATTAGAATCGGAAAACCAACCTAAGATCTTTCCCTTGCGTACGGTTCTCAACACCATACCTGAGTTTGGATTTTTCCCTACGGCAAAAGAAAACCTTGGATTGGATGATCGTATCTGAAAAACCGCCATTGTAGACACCTCCTAAAATGAATGCTATTTGTGTAAAATTTCGATTAATGTTTTTATTATCCTTCTTACTTTATTAATTTTTAATGTTTTTCCATATCACTAATATCACCAATAATGAAGTAAAGGAAACTTAAACGTAGGGAGCAATACCCTAAGAAGGATTTTTATTTATTTTTGTTGAAGATTCAGAAAGCGGGTTTATTTTTTTAAAACGCTGTAGTTTACTAGAAGAAGGAATATTGGCTTGTGTTAATAAATATTATTTCTATACAATATTTTAAAAAAGGGTGTGTAGTTATGAAAGCGATTATTTTTGATTTTGATGGTACTCTTGCTGATACTTTGCCAGTTTGTTTCTATGCGTTTCAAGCTGTTTTTAAGGAATTTGATAACACCGAAGTTACGCCAGATGAAATAAAGGCAATGTTCGGTCCGTCTGAGACTGGAATCATCAGAGAAAATCTTAACGACTCAAATCATGATAAAGCTATTGAATTATATTATGAAAAATATAGTGAAAAGCATCAAGACCTTGTTCTAGAGAATAAGGAGATTAACGATTTACTTCTACTGTTAAAAAGAGAAGGCTATAAATTGGGGATCGTAACAGGAAAAGCAAGCAGAAGTCTACTTATCTCATTAGATTGCCTTAATATGAACGACATATTTGATGTGATCATTACTGGAGATGATGTTACGATACCCAAACCTCATCCAGAGGGGATAAACAAGGCATTAGCACAGCTTAACATAAAAAATACGGATGCTATTTTTTTAGGAGATAGTGACGCTGACATTCTTGCTGGTAAACAAGCTAACGTACATACAATCGGAGTACAGTGGTTGCCAAATTATCAGACATTAGAATTTAGTGTTCAACCAGACCAAAAGTTAAGTAAGGTAAATGAATTCATACGTGCATTTGAAAATTTAAGGTATGAACAGTAGTAACGGATGTAATTTTTTTAGCCTTATTCAAGTAACGGATGCGGTAATCCAAGTCAACCAAATATAGCGTTTGCTTCCTTTTAAAGAAGGAAGCAAGCCCAATAATAACAGGGATGAACCCAACAGATTGATAAATAGCAAAAACTTCCGCAACGAATTTTCAATACCCAAATCAAATTGGGGTAATTGAGCAATACACCATTTTCATAAAGTGTTAAGACTTCGAAAAGTCCTCACTTGTTCCTTGCTTCATAATTTGTTGATGTTTTTCCCCCTACCCTTTCCACCGGTACTCACAATTTGTCGAAAGATACTAGATGTTTTTCCTATAATTCGGCAATAATTTTCCGAATATTCTGTTACATTAAACTAGTAATCTATTAAAAAATACATAGAAAGGATGATTCTATGAAAAAACATTTTTCAGGTTTGATCGCATTGCTCATGATGCTGTCTATTTTTGCCCAAACTGCGTTTCCAGTCTCGGCAGTTGAAGCATCGGAAGACTTCAAATTAGTAAATTTGGAAACAAGCAGAAATCTATTTTCCATGACGGAGGTTCGAACGGTCGACGTTCAAGCTGATTTTGGCGAGAATGTCGATCTATCGAAAATACAATGGCAATTTGGCGGAAAAAGCATTTCTGAGTGGAAAAAGTGGACAAGCGGTAACAATTATAATGGTGCCCCTGTTATTACTGTTAAAGAAGCGCCGCATTTTGTCGATGGAACCACAACAGTCAAGGCAACGTTAGAGTTTGGATTACTGTTTAACCGAGAAAATCTAACATCTATTCGAACCCTTTATCAACCGTTTATTGGCGACTATGAATTGGCACTAGTGAATCCGGAAAATAAGACAAAGGCAGCAACAACTGTCACATGGAATGTTTACGACCAATTCCTTTTTTACGATCAGTTAAAGCCTGCAATCGATCAAATTATTTCCAAAGCAAAGGCTGACCCGAACAATCATCGCTACCTCGAATATCAAAGCCTTGGCAAGACCGTGAAGGGGCGTGATCTCCATTTTGTGATATTAGCAAAAGATAAGAATGCGGTCGATAAGTATTTAAACCAAACACTGCCAACGGCTTTAGAAAATCCGGAAAGTTTACTCGAGAAATTACAAAACGGTACGATAGGCGATTACCAGGTTCCAATTTGGATGAACAATATCCATCCAGATGAAGCAGAAGGTGTCGATGTATCTAAAGAATTACTCGAGAAATTTGCACTTGATGAAGAGGTCACATTTACAACTGGCAAGGGAGCCAATGAAAAATCTGTCACACTGGATGTTGACAAGGTTTTAGATGATGTCATCTTCCTTTATATGTTTACTAACAATCCTGATGGTAGGGTGGCAAATACAAGGGCAAACGCCAATGGCTTTGACTTGAACCGGGACAACCATTATCAAACTCAGGTAGAAACACAGCAGGTTACGCAGGTAATCGCCAAGTGGTCGCCGCTTTCTTTCATTGATCAGCATGGGTATGTTAACGGGTTTTTAATCGAGCCAACAACGCCGCCGCACAACCCCAACTATGAATATGACCTGCTTTATCATACTATGATTGACCAAGCCAATGCGATGGGACAAGCAGGGATTGGTAATTCAAAACTGACTTCTTATTTTATTCCCGCGGAAACATGGGCTGATGGCTGGGATGATGCGACACCGGCTTATACTCCGATGTATGCAATGCTTCACGGTTCATTGGGGCATACAATTGAAGTTCCTGAGTTAGGTCAGAACGGCTATCGTGCCATGGAGGGAGCAGGGCTCGGTGCTGCCAATTATGTTTATGAAAACAAAGATGAATTATTTAAAAATCAGCTGGAGATCTTTGCCCGCGGCGTCAATGGTGAGGATAATCGCGCAGTCGATCCATATTTTATAAATGCCGAGGGTGAATCAATCGGCCGAGTAAGAGGAGAACACGCCAGTTATTTCCCGGACTACTATGTTATTCCGGCCGATGGGAAAGAACAAAAAAATAAGCATGAAGCCTATAAGATGGTCCAATATTTACTCCGCAATGGGGTAAAGGTGGAGCAAACCACAAAAAATATGAAGGTAAATGGGACAATGTATTTGAAAGGAACATTCATTGTTCCGATGAAGCAAGCGAAACGCGGTGTAGCGAATGCGATGCTCAGCAAAGGGGAAAATTCCTCAGACTGGGCGGCCATGTATGATCCTATTGTTACCAATTTCCCGGATTTGCGCGGCTTTGATGTTCATCCTATTCGTGTTCCTGATGCGTTTGCAAATAATACGTCAAGGGTTGATAATGTAACCCTGCCTACAGGTCAAATCGTTGGCAATACACCAAAGCAAGTGTTGGCTAATAGCAATAACGACACTATTAAACTTGTAAATGAATTGCTGAGACAAGGGGCAGTAGTAGAAAAAGCGACCGAAACAAAGGCAGGAATCAATCGAGGCGACTTTATTGTTAACACGAAAGACCTTCAGACTTATGGAAAAAATTATTATTTCGAAGCAAAAGCTGAAGGGACAACCAATCATATTAAAACAGAACAATTGCGGCTGCCAAAGGTTGCGGTAGCTGGTTCTAACCAATTGAATTTTTCAATAAGAGAGCTTGGTTTTAACTTGGTGCCTCAAGCAGAAGCAGACGTTATCATTAGCGATAGTTCAGGATTTAACCCTATTGACATAAAAGGAAAAACTTATGTTGGGATTGGCTATTCGGCTTTAAACGCTGTCAAGAGGAGTGGAGCTCTCCCTGGATTCGATGTAACCCGAACAGCTGGCGGACATGAAGGACTGTTTAAAGCGGTCGTTAATGACCATAGCCTGACTTCCGGCTATAAGAAAGATGAACTGCTCTATTCAACGCAGGGCACATGGATTACCTCCTTACCGGAAGATGTGGAAGTATTGGCAACCTTTAGTGATGCTGATGATTTCTATGTATCCGGATGGTGGCCAAGGCACGAAAGAGCGCAGGGGCAAACCCTCGCCCTTACGAAAAATTTTGAAGACTCAACGATCACATTATTCGCAAATGATCTTGCCTTTAGAGGCCATACTCAATACAGCTATCGACTTATCGCCAATAGCATTTATACTTCTGTTGGCTCTGAAGTTATGAAGAAAGGCAAAGGCATTGGAAAATTGAAAGGTAAGGAAGTCAAGGCTGAGGATAATAAGATAGAGAAATCCTTCTATGAAATGGGCCGTGACCGTGAAAATTAATGGTTAGTAGTTAAGGATAAAACAAGAGGTTCCCGATTTATTTTTTCGGGAACCTCTTGTTCTAAATAGATACAATGAGGGATACTAAAAAAGTTTGATGGAATTTATATGGGTTTCTGGGGCATCGGAAAGAAAAATTGAGAGAAAGTGACATGGCTTTCTCACCAGTAATTTTCATAGGAGGCAATAAAAATGGGATTCACATCCAAAAATATCTTTATCAATTTATCTGTAAAAGACGTGAACAAGTCCACCAATTTTTTCAAGGAGCTTGGTTTTGAGTTCAACCCACAATTCTCCGATGAGACCACATCTTGTATGATTATCAGTGAGAATATCTTTGCTATGATAATGATTGAGGAACGATTCAAAGGATTTAGTAAGAAGGAAATTGTGGATACTACTACTTCTGCCGAAGCAATTCTTTGCTTTTCAGCTGAAAGTAGCGATCAAGTAGATGAGATAATAAATAAGGCATTGTCATCTGGTGGTAAATCTTTTAGTGAGCCCCAAGATCATGGGTTTATGTATATAAGGGGATTTCAGGATTTAGACGGTCATTTATGGGAAGTTGCTTATATCGATGAAAGTGCAATTAATCAAGAATAAACTTTAAGGTTTAAAGTCATCAAGTATAATATTCTAAGGGATGATGCCTTAAAATGTATCATCTTTTTATTTATCTTTTATCAGATAGAAATATGTGAAGTAACGAGTTAAAGTTAAATGGGCTGGACTTGAATAAGATTTAGGCAAGGATCTTCAACAAACGGCGCTTACTTAAATTATGAAGGCGTCTTTTTTTAATCAAACATATTCTTAAGCAACACATTTAAATTGAAGTTAGGTTATGGTGTAGAAGTGTAGAAGAGATTGTGAAGGATTCTACTAAAACTATCAGGTGCATTACTGGAACAAAGGAAATTCTTTTTTTCTTCAAAAAAAGAATAGTTGTGTTGAATAAAAGGATTCTTGGATACTAAGTCGAATATCTTATATGAAGCATATATGTTTGGAGGTTGCTGATTTGTTACTTTACTTTTGATATATCATCTGCCTAATAATAAAAATTTAATTTAGGAGTTGATTAAATGATGATATACAAAAATTGTCTTAATGACATTTCGTCTGATATGTTGAAAGGTTTTTTTGTGGATTGGCCCAATCCTCCAAGTCCACAAACTCACTTAAAACTGTTAAAAAACAGCAGTAAAGTAGTCATTGCGTTAGACGAAAATACTAATCAAGTAGTTGGATTTATAACTGCAATCAGCGATGGAGTTCTATCTGCCTACATTCCGTTCCTTGAAGTTTTGCCAGCGTATAAAAATAAAGGAATTGGCAAGGAACTAGTAAATCGAATGTTAAAAGAACTTGATGATATTTATATGATTGATTTGTGTTGTGATGATGACTTAGTTCCTTATTATGAGAAGTTAGGGATGCTAAAATCAAATGGAATGCTTGTAAGAAATTACGAAATGCAATCGGGTATTTCAAACAAATAAATACCAAGCTTTTCTCTGCTAAATGATTTACTAATTTCATAAAAATCGCTTGTTTTTTAATCTTCTCTACATTATCTGAATTACTAAAGCTGCTTCGGTGGCTTTTTTTTATTGAAATAACCATCAGCCCTTTTAAATCATCTATGCGACGGAGATTACTATGGTAAATAGTTCACCCAATTGGTTCGATTTTGTAGCATTAGTGTCTATTATATTATGTTTTTATTTTACTTTAACTTTCTTTCAATCTTTAAAAACTGATGATGAGAGAGTGATCAAACAATCAAAATATGCGGCAGTTATTTGTTTAGCAGTTGCTTTAATCATAATTTTCGATTTAGTGAATTAAAAATAAGGCTATATTTGTAAAGATTGTTGTTTTTGAAAAATTAACTTTTTGATATGATAAATATATGGAAAATAAAGGGGGCTGGTATTAAGATGTTTGAGGCTTTAGGCAACTTTTTCGGCGCAATTGCAACCGCTTTATTAGGGAAAAATAAAAAGAAAAAGTAATTGGGGACCTTTTGAGGTTCCTTTTTTATGCATTTTTAACATTTCAATTTAATGTGGAGGGATATTGATTGAAAAAGGGTGTAATCAGACCTATCGTTATTTGTATATTTAAGAAAAATAGTTCCATCCTTGTAGCTGTGGGGTATGACTCCGTAAAAAAGGAATATTATTATCGGCCAATTGGGGGAGGAATTGAATTTGGGGAATCAAGTTCAACAGCTTTAATTAGAGAGATCCAAGAAGAAATAAAGGCAGACATAACTGACATAAAATTGTTAGGAACAGTTGAAAACATATTTACGTACAACGGTGATACTGGGCATGAATTGGTTATCGTATACGATGCTACATTTGTTAATAAATCCTTCTATCAGGCTGATTTCTTTGAAGGCGTAGAGGATGATGGATCAAAATTTATGATATTTTGGAAGCCTTTAAGCGATTTTCAAAATGGAAAGTTACGACTTGTTCCAGAAAGTTTATTAGGACTTATTCAAGAGCGATAACTTAGAGGAGAAACTCCTATTGTCTAATGAAGGCTCTTTTTTACAAGTTTCTGTTATGATTAATGTTATTGTTTCATTCAACAAGAATATATATAATATCGACCCAAAACGAATATGAGGTGGCTATAAAAATGGATAAAAGAGTCCAATTTGACTTTGAAATTGAGTTTACTAATGGCGGTGGATTGCAGGGACAGGATTTTCGTCTTGATATCGATGGAGATAACATTTCTGATGAAGAGTTAGCGAAGTATATTGTAGATGATATGAGGTTACTCATGGTTGGGGAAGTCCGGATATTCAACAAAAAATTAATCAATGAAAAACATAAACGAAAATCTGTTGATAAGTAATAACCTAAAGCCAAATATAACGAAAATCAATTATTAATTAAGCTGCCAAATAAGGGGGCTTTTTCTTATTTAACTTTCGAGGGATTTTGTTAAACAGCAGGTAGGAGTTTATATAACAAATATTGAAATTAGTATGTAATGTAATAGGTCATTATTAATAGTTCGCTGGGGGTAAGCATTGAAAAAAATAATTGGATTTATATTAACTTTTTATCTGTTAGCGAGTGTGTTGTATTTATCAGGTAGGTATTTTTATATCTCAAAAATCTATACTGAACCCTTTGACATAGTAGGAGAACTGGTAAATGAAGCTAAAAATGATAAAAGTAAGAGTGTACACTTAATTGGTGAAGAGGAATGGGAAGGGATTTCGGAAAATTCCACCTTCAGTAAAATTAGACAACCTATTAGCTGGGAATCATTTAAAGAATATGTGCAAAATTGTGAAGCACCAGCATACTCACTTTCAGTAGACGAGGGTAAAGCCAGTTATGATGTGATGAGGAAGTATTACAAAGATAAACATCGAACAATCGATGTTGTTTGCTTTGAGTACAATAAAGAGAACGGTCAGCAAATGGGCTTAAAAGATATTAATCTATTAGTAGAAAACATCCAAGGTTCTTGGAAAGTTGTAGGGAAACCAACCAATAAATAATGTCGAATATCAATATACTTTGTGAAAAGTCTACTTAAACAGTTGCGATCGTTAAACAAAACGATCGGTAATATGGCCATCTAAATATCAAATTTATTTTTCGATTATCATGTCATTGTCAAAGAGGGGGATGTACGATGGAGAATGCAATTCTAAGCTATGATGATTTATTAGAAATGTTGGATGATTTTTTGCGGGAGCCAAAGGGGTTTTGGGAGGGTTTTTATGAGGATAGAACGAAGGATATTCCATTTTTTAAAATAACAGGACCGGATGAAAATTTAGTAGAGTATTTTAATAAAGGACTTGCTCCTAAAAGAGTTTTGGAGTTAGGATGTGGTCCTGGAAGAAATGCTATTTATATGGCTAAGAAGGGCTGCGAAATAGATGCTTTAGATATTGCTGAGAATGCAATTGCGTGGGCAAAGGAAAGAGCGAATTCAGAAGGGGTAGATATTAATTTTCATTGTATTTCTCTATTTGACTTTGCATTCGAGCAACATTCTTATGATTTTATTTATGATTGTGGACTTTTTCATCATTTAGCACCTCATCGAAGGTTAACATACATTGAAATATTAAAAAGGGCTTTAAAGCCAGATGGACAATTTGCTATTGTTTGTTTTAACACAGATGGAGCATTAGCGACATCCGATTGGGATGTTTATAAAGAAAAAAGCCTTAAAAGAGGAATAGGCTACACTGAGGATAGATTAAAAGAGGTATTTGAAAAGGATTTTAAAATCAAGGAATTTAGGAAAATGAAAAAGATTATCCAACCAGATGACGTATTTGGAGAAGATTTTCTATGGACAAGTTTAATGCAGACTAATAATTCAATTTAGCTGGGAAAGGAATCAATCGATGAATATAAGACTTGCTGACGCAAAAGACATTACACAATTAATCAGAATGAGATGGGATTTTACAATTGAGTTTGATGAAAGTAAAAAAAATGCATCATTCGCTGATTTTGAAAAGGAATGCCAACTATTTTTAGAGAAAGCACTTATTAACGATCAATGGTTTATTTGGGTTGCAGAGGAAGATGGAAAAATAACCTCTCATATATACATAGAATTAATACAAAAAGTTCCACGCCCAGGTAGAACAACATATCCATTTGCCTATATGACTAACGTATATACCGTTCCAGAATATAGGAATACGGGAATTGGAAGTAAGGTCCTAAGCACAATCAATGAATGGGTTAAAGAAAACAATTTTGAATTTGTCATCGTTTGGCCAAGTGAGGATTCTATTAATTATTACAAGAAAAATGGATACGTTATTTGTACGGAGCCGATGGAATATTTCCCTACTTAAAAGGACCTGCTTCAAAAATACCAAGATAAATAGGGTATAGTTTTTGTACTTTTATAGAGAGACTTCATAAAACGAATTCGAAGCGCGATGCCTAATCGTTTTGGTAGTATGTTATGGTGAGATTAGGGTATTGAATTCATGCAAAAAAGAAGGTAACTAAATGGAGTTTTTAACTGAAAAACTATTATATATAGCTTTGTTTATTTTTATCATTCATTCGATTGAAACACTAGCTTATGCTGTGAGGTTATCAGGTGCAAGAGTTAAAATGATAGCTTCGGCTTTATCACTCTTTAACATCATGGTCATTGTTTCAAGACTAGCGAATATGATGCAACAACCTTTCACTGGTAGTCTAATAGACACTGCTCCTAAGGAAAACGCCCTGGAGTTTGTAGAAACTCAATTTCGAATTCTCATTGGTGCATCAACAGTTGGAACAGTATTTGGGATTATTCTACTCCCTACATTTATAGCGTTATTTTCAAGAGCGATCATCCATTTATCAGAGGAAAAAGGCTCTGTCCCTTCCTTAATAAAAAGGATCTTTTCTTTACATTACATAAAGCGCGGAATAACACATTTTAGTCTACCTAAGTTTTCTTACCTAAGGGATACAAGAGTTAAGGATATTCCAATAAATCTATTTTGTGTAAATATGATAATTACAGCAATTTATACAATTGGTGTTTTATCTGCATTATATGCAGCTTTATTAGCACCAGAAAGAGCTTCTACGGCTATTATGGCATCAGGATTAATAAACGGGATCGCAACCATCCTTTTGGTTATTTTTATTGATCCAAAAATATCTGTAATAGCAGATGATGTTGTTAATCAAAGAGGGAGTTACAATAAGCTAAAAAGCATGTCATTAATGATGGTAACTTCAAGATTATTAGGTACAATACTTGCCCAATTTTTGTTCATCTGGGGAGCAAAATATATAGCTTGGTTTACAAAATTCATTGTGTAAATTTTAAACAAGGGGTGCGATTCTTCTAGAAGGAAAGATACCCCTTTTTGTTGAAGTTACCTAATATAGACGGAGGGAATAATGTGAATATCTCTAAGAATATGAATTTAATTGAAATAAAACAGAAGAGTTCTATATAAATATATAATTAATGAGAGGAGATGATTTTTTGGTTAGTCTATTGGAAAACCTATTCCAAGTAACGGCAATAATACTACTCCTATGTTCATTCTATTATTATAGACATTTTAAGAAAATCAAAAGAGAAAGAAAGTTAACCATATTTGAACTTTCGATTTATATCATAACTCAAGTTGCCATTTATCTTTGTGCAGGTAGTTATTTACTTTTGTTTTTGGATAGGAATTTTGGATAGAAATTATTAAACAAACGGATAGCGGCTCTTCAAGAGGAGAATCGTTTTTTTCTATTGAAATAGTAACGAAGCAGGAAAATTGAGCAAGAAAGCTGTTTTGCTACTCGACTTTGTTCAACAAACGAATCGGGATACTTAAAGAAGAAATCATTTATAATATGGATCGTATTACAAATAAAGTTCTAAGGAGGGTGCGTTGATCCAGAAGGATTAATGCACTTTTTTATTGAAGTTATTTAATGGTCAATTTGATTATCCGTGGTGGTTGAAATTTCCCAAGGAGGTATTGTAGTGAACCAACAAAAATTTTTTATAGCTCAGTATAATCCTACATTTGCTGAACAGACAGTGGAAATGTGGCGAGATAGTAAGGAACGAGCTATTGGTCAGAAAGAGATTCATAGCTTTGAAAATCATGTTTATTTTTTAAATAATATTCTACCTGAGCAATTTCAAATAGAATTGGCGCTAATTGATGACAAAGTAGTTGGCATGATTGCTTATAATGAAAGGGAGATAAGTCAACTTTATATCCATAAAGATTATCAAGGAATCGGTATAGGACAAACATTACTTGACAAGGTAAAAAAACAATCGAGTGGGAGATTAACATTATTTACATTTGAAGTAAATGAAAACGCACAACGATTTTATGAAAAGAATGGATTTGAAATCATTGGAAGAGGACACGAAAATGAAGAAAATATACCTGATATTCAATATGAATGGATTTCCAAATAAATAATGTAAATGGGGACTATAGGTATACACGAGGTATGAGGATAGCCTTCCAAACTGCAGTTTATTAAAAGAACAAGTCCATCTAATAGTAACTTTACAGGCACAAAGTTTGAATACTGGACTTAAACGTATTAGTGAAATAGATAGTGCAACAAAAAAGTTTCTCATTCGTTCGTTTCCGATGTCACAAATCAGCGTCTTACCTTGTTATATGTATGAAACGTAAACAAGGAGCTGAGGAATGATGAAATACTTGACTTGCATAATAATCGGAGGAGGCCATGCAGGGATTGGGGCGCTCAAAGCAATAAAAGAAATGACTAAACATATGGCGAATGGACAGCGGATTCGGTTTGTTCTGTTAGATAAACAGCCCGGTCATTAGATTTGTTTGGGAATTATTAGCTCTATTCATTTTCGGATTATGGGGGGTTCAATATGGAAAAATACTTGGGGCTATTGGAATACCCTTAGTGGTGGTGGTTATTTGAGCTATGTTGGGTTCACCAGGTGCACCTTATAAACTTCTGGGATTTTATGGTGTTATTTTGGAGTTATTTTTATTTTTAGCAGCAAGCTACACACTGTATAAACTAGGACATACACAACTAGCCTTAACATATTGCGTTGTAGCCCTAGGAACATCTACACTTATTCATTATATGAATATATAGCATAACAATAAAAGATAGTCAAAAAAGTAATTTAATTAACTAAAGAATAAGCGATAAGAATGCTTATCTCTTCTTTAACTATAGGGTTGCTTTACTTTAACAGGTGTAAAGCCTTTTTCTTATTCAAGTAATAAAGCAGGATAGTCTTTAGAATAGGAGGAGAAAGGAAGAAGTTTAATGAATAATGGAAGAAAAGGATCCCATAGAGACCCTATTCTTGAGGGTTTGATATCAATAATAGCTCAATTAAACATCAAAATAGTGTTGGATTATCTGTTATTTCCTTGGTTGTTATCTTTCCTTCTTAATCCTAAAAGACCAGCCAAACCAAGTAACCCAATCCAGCCCCAATCCATATCGTCGTCGTCATTATCGACGTTAGCAACGTCATTACCATTTTGTGCAAAATCAGTGACTTTGCTACCAGCGTGGTTGTTTAATTCTGAGGCATGAACAGTTGACATGCCTAGCAGCATTGCAGTAACCAATAGGGTGCAATATGAAAATAGAATTTTTTTAGACATAGTTTCCCTCCTTTCATAATTATTAACTTTAATGTTTGTAGTTGCATGGATAATTATTCAAGAGGAATTTATAAAGTTAAAAGGTAACAGGGTAATTGATAAAATTTTATTGAGATGAAACAACCCTTCTAGGCCAAGCATGCGGCAATGGTTGAAGGTAAACTAGTTTGTAGGGAATGCAGGAAGAAGGATAAGGGACAAATGACTTAATTTGAAAAAATTGGTTGTCTGCTTATATTTGTTACTATAATTTCGGGTTGTTCTAATAAAAATGTTAACAGCCCACCCTCTAATAATGAGGAACTTATAGAAAAACAAAAAACGGAAATTGCTTGTTGCGGAGATAAGGTAAATTCCTCTGATTTCAAAGAAGTAGAGCGTTTAGAAAAAGAAACCCAAATTCTAAAAGATGAAGCCAAGGAGAAAGAAAAAAGTTAGAAGAAATGCGTGATATTGAAAAACTATACAAGTACCAAGTAACTGAAGCACCATCTATTAACATGGATACCTCTATATTCTTTTATGATTTACAGAATGAGGACTTGAATGAACTTTCCAATAATGATCTTCGATTTGAAAAAAAAAGGTGGGATATATGCTATAACGCCAGGGTATGAGAGGAAAATTACTTACAACAATGACAATCAAACTTTAGAAAGATGGTTTTTCGAATCGGTATCGTTCGAACAAAATGGTAATGGAGCTGAAGTAACAGTTCGTCCACTTTATGTTGATGAGAAAGGTGAATCTGTTAAGGAAGATGATACTTTAAACTGTACTAAGTAAAGATAAAGGAAAATTGATACCTGCAGGATATATCCTTGTAAATATAAATTATATACTAATTTTATTGTCTCCATCTCTAATACACCATCCACTTCTTGAGGTACTAAATAGTAACGAGCAGGTATCAAAAATAAACGTTGGAGATTTAAACATGGACAATTTAGTTATATCCACTGAAGAGCAATACTTCAGTGAACGTTGCTCTTATTCATTCTCGCATCCGTTCCTTTAAGTACAACTATTCACATATCATCATTTATTTCTTAAATTAAAACTTTCGCTTTTGTCATCCCATTCCATTTCAATAACTAACTCATCTTCTGCCTGGGTAGAAAGGCTATTTTCACTTAATAGATTATTTTTAAATATGCCCTCCTCGTTAAATTCAGCATTCCTCTGATTGTAATCTATTACACCATTTCGGGATTTAATATTGTAATGAAAAGTTTCAAATTCTTCTAGGTTATCCCCTTTATAATTAAGCTCAATTTGATAAGTTTCTTTACCTTCATCTTGATTAACGGTAAGTTCTGCTGACCAGTCATTTCCTTCACCTATAAATGTTAATCCATTATCTTTTGCTTGGCACGCAAACAATGATAGGGTAACAAAAAAAAATATCGGTAATAAAAATTTCTTCATAAAATAATACCCCTTATACAAATTTATTACAGCACTTGTTTTTACATTAACCTGCACAAATAAACATAATATTTTTTATTATAAGAAAAATAGATATGAGTTACCATCGATTCTTCTTACAATAAACTTTTCTATCTTACATTTTTGTCACATTAAAGATAAAATGTAGCTTCTCAACCAATATTGTAACGGAGCAAGCTAAATGAGGAAGGAAAATTAATGATGTAGAAAGAAATAATTAATTAATGAATAACTCCAATGAGGTGAAACCATAATGTACATTTAGTTTAATATCTCATCTAGCAGATTAGTGAAATTAACGAGGGGATGACATCATTTTATATTTATTTGGTTTAGTTATTTTTATTATTACTGGTGTGTTGTTTTTGATTTTATGTGTGCAGGTACTGATTACCTTTATTAAAAAGAGATCTTTCCCTAAAAAAATGTTGGTCGCGACTATGTCTGGAGTTATTCTAGTTTCTACAATTTATTTATATCAAATTATTTTTTTGCATTTAATGCTATCGATAGAGAATATACTCAACCAGGACCTGGACCAGTACCATCACCCACAGAAAAGTATACCGCTAATGCTTATTATGAACCATATGGTGGTGCCGCTGGAGGAGTTAATGTCTGGGTTGAAATTACATACAATGATGAGGAAAATAAAGTCAAAACTGTTTATTATAGTGATGCAAAGAGTAATTTTTCTATAGAATGGACGGATGAAGATACACTCTACATCCTAAATGATGAACCTGAGTATCCAAATTCAAATAGAAGTATTGAATTAGCAATTGATAAAGAGATTTATCATGAAAGTGGATTAGCTTGTAAAAGTTGGTTAATGATAGACAAGTATGAGAAATGCTATCAATCAAAATAAAATTATGATTACTACTAATTTTTAAGATACAATATAAAAAATAATCATCGAGATTAATCGTTATTGACAAAGATTTCAATAAACTATATTATGAAAATCCTGCCAATCGAACGGTTGGCGTAAACGGGACTTGAAAAGTTCATTCTTCTTTGAAAGGGATGGATAAAATGAATAAAGAACAATTAGTGGAAAGTGCACGTTTGATGAAGGATAAAGCCTATATACCCTATTCGAAATTTCCAGTAGGAGCAGCAATACTACTAAAAGATGGTACAGTTATTAATGGCGTAAACGTGGAAAATGTTTCATTAGGTGCGACAAATTGTGCTGAGAGAACAGCCGTATTCACTGCAATTGCACAAGGATACAGAAAAGGGGACTTTCAAGCTATAGCTGTAGCGGGTGATACGGTAGATTATCTTCCACCTTGTAGTATCTGCAGACAGGTATTAGCAGAATTTTGTTTACCTGAAATGCCAGTTTATTTAACAAATGAGAAGAAAGAAATACTAGAATTGAAATTAAAGGAATTATTACCCTATGCTTTCACAGATTTAGATATGTAAAGATAACACTAATATAGTTATTAAAAAAGAGGGTAAGTTTTGATGAATAATTTCTCAAAACTTTCCCCTTTGGTTTTCACGAACGTTGTTTAACTTTCTCAGTTTCTTTCATTTTAAGAAATATTGTTGTTATAACCCATGCAATGATCGATATTCCAATAAAGCAAAAAAATCGGTGTACGTGGGTAATACCTGGATAGAGTTTAAACAAATTCATCCTTATAAACAATGGTTCTACTAGGAACGAAAAAATGATTGATGCTAATAATGCCAATATAAAGTAATTTTTATTCTTATTTAAACTCCATTGATAAATAAACATGAAAGTTACTGGAACAAGGCTTGTATCATAAGCTATGCTTGGTGCAGCAGGAATCATTGGAATGGGATAATTCCAAAATGCCCTATTCACCCCGAATAAATTGATCATACTTCCTATAAAATTAATACTATAGCCAAAAAATCCAATCAATAAAATATTACTTCTATCTATTTTAAAATACAAAATTATTAGAGGGACTAGAAATATTGCAACAATTAACCAAAATTCAAAGCTATAAAATACAAAGTACTCCTTCCATGCATCTATAAAAGTTTGTGTGGATTCCTCTCTTAATTTTACTGCTTTCTCAAACTGCTCAAGATGCGATGTATTCATTTATCTCACCCGCTTCTACTATATTTCAACTTTCTCCCACTATGTTTTGTTATTGTTAACTAGTTATTCGAACTTACTATAAAATAGGCATTAAGTACTAAGGTGGGTGTATCAATAAATAGTGCGTTAGTTAAGCGAGGAATGTTGTGGTAATATCAAATTATTAGACACAAAAACTTGTTGAAATCCTGATGATGATAAAAAGGAGTAAATTATGTGTAGAAACATTAGAACGTTATACAATTTCGATCCACCAGCTACCGATGAAGAGATTCATGCAGCATCATTACAGTACGTCAAAAAGATAACAGGTTTTAATAAGCCCTCAAAGATTAACGAAGAGGCATTTAATCAAGCAATCAATGAAATCGCTTTGGTTACTAGAAATTTATTGAACGCATTGGAAACTAGTGCGGAGCCACGTAATCGAGAGGTAGAAGCTGAGCGTGCGCGCATTCAATCAGCTAAAAGATTTGGACCAAAATAATTATAAGATTTTCCCCCATAAGAAAACCCTCCTGCTTTTAAGGAGGGAATACTTTTAAAACATATTCGGAAACTGTCTCACAATGGCTTCAGAAATCATATCTGCCATCTCCCGTGCTTCCTTTTCAATCTTGTCATACACGTCAATATCCTTCTGATACTGCTTATTTATCATGAAGACTGCTTCCTGTTTGGTTAAAGCTAAGTGTTCATAGAACATTTTTCGGAAAGCCTCTTCAGGGAAAGAAGGATTCACACCACTTAAAAACTTCACAATCTCATCCGCGTTTTTATACCACTTCTTTTCAGCAGTCATGGCTGCTTTTTGATCACCTGCTACGGATGCTTTGACAAGTTCTGCAGCAAGCAACAGATGTTGCTTAATTAAGTTGCTAAAAGTGGTCGCGGACGCGTCACCATAAAATCGACGAATTATATTCCCCATTTCGGGTGCGTTTCTAAGAAGCCTTTTAAGGACAAAGTCTGTGTTAGGTAGTTTAAAAACGAGGCTAATAATCGCCATCCTTGTCCACTCCACATGCTCCTCCCAAAGGCTGCGCATATCGTTTCGAAAATCCAACTCAGCGTGACTAATACAACGATCCTTTTTTAATTGGGAATTTGGGATTTTAATAAATTCTCCAACCCGCAGGTAATAGGGGTAAACCTCTGGATTTGCAGCGAAAATTTCTTCAACTGTTGTTTTATATGCTTGCGCCAATCGCCAAAGATTATCCCCAGGTTGAATGGAATGTGTGTAAAAACGATTCAATTTTTGACACTCCTTTTGAATAAAACAGTTATGTTTACTAGGATATTCAAATTGATCCGAGTGGGTGAATGTCCTAAAAAATTAGAAAAATAAAAAAGGTTATTGGATAAATTTGGAGAATTGAGTATACAAAGACTTTTTAGGGAGGAAAAAAAGGCATGAACAGATTAAACATCATTACACTTGGCACAAAGGACATTGTTAAGGCCCACGAGTTTTTCAAAAGGCTAGGATTTGATACTTCCATTAGAGGTTCCGAATCGAATCCCGCCATTATTTTTTTCAGAAATGAGGGTACTAGAATTGCACTTTATCCGCTCGAGGAATTGGCAATAGATATTAATGAGGAAAATCCCCCTAAGATTGGAACAGGTTTTCCTGGGATTACCCTCGCGTATAATGCAAAATCCATGGACGAAGTGGATGAAATTATAAAAAAGGCAGAGCAAGCGGGAGCAAAAATACAAAAAGCACCGAAAAAGACGGATTGGGGTGGCTATGGAGGTTATTTCACGGACCTTGACGGTTACTATTGGGAAGTGGCCTACGGCGAATCATGGGAATTCGATGAATCAAATATGCTAGTGATTGAGGATCAGTAGGTGGAAAATATCTTCTCAACAATGATCGAAATAAATGAAGAGAACATAGATAAAGCAGGTTGTTATTGCCTACGAAGTAAGCCAAATTCAACAGGTTACAAGAACAAAAACAACTGGTTAAAGGGAAGGCTCAACGAAGGTTTGAAGTATATAAAAATAATGGAAAACGACAAGCCAGCGGGTTTCATTGAATATACACCGATTGAGCATTCTTCAAGGGTAGTCTATGGTGAGAATTATCTAGTCATCCACTGCCTCTGGGTGCAGGTAACCGGAAAGGGCTTTGCTACAAAGTTAATTCAAAAATGTATTGAGTATGCGAGGGAACAGAACAAATCTGGTGTCATTGTGGTTACAAACCCAGGCACCTCATGGACACCTAGTAAGGACATTTTTATAAAAAATAAGTTCATTAAGGTTGATCAAGCCCCATATGGGTTCGAATTACTAATTCATAAGTTGGGGAATTCACCAGAACCCTATTTTCCGAATGATTGGGATGAACGATTACAAAGGTTTCACGAATTAACCATTCTCCGGACTCAACAGTGCCCATTTGTGGAGATTGCAACTGATAATGTAATCGAGGCAGCTGACAAATTGGGGATTAAAGCTGAGATAATTGACATCGAAACCAGAGATGAATTGCTGAAACTGTCACCAACCCCTTATGGAATCTATGGAGTAATCTACAAAAATAAATTAATTGCATTCCATAGATTGACCGTTCACTCCGCACTAAAAAGATTACGTATTTTACAAGAAAAGGAATGAAGAGATGAGACAGATCATTGCGATGGGTGGCGGGGGCTTTTCGATGGAACCCGATAATCTTTTATTGGATCAATACATTTTGTCTCAAGCTAACAAAGATTCGCCAAAAGTGTGTTTTGTTCCAACTGCCAGTGGGGACCAAACGAACTATATCGAGCGATTTTATAAGGCGTTTACAACACTTTCCTGTCATCCAACTCACTTATCCTTATTTGAACCCAATTTTAAGGATTTAGAAACATATATTTTGGAGCAGGATGTTATTTATGTAGGTGGTGGAAACACCAGAAATATGCTTCTTTTATGGAAAGAATGGGGATTAGATGCCGTCCTGAAAAAAGCGTATAAAAAAGGGATTATCCTTGCGGGTCTAAGTGCTGGATCGATATGTTGGTTCGAAGAGGGATTAACGGATCCGTTAAATGCACCATTATATAAACTGGAATGTTTAGGCTTGTTAAAGGGGAGTAATTGCCCTCATTATGATGGCGAGAATAAAAGAAGACCTTCCTATCACCAATTAATCCTGGAAGGAAAAATAACAGAAGGATACGCTGTTGATGATGGTGCGGCCCTTCACTTTGTAAATGAATCACTATCTAAATCGGTTAGCTCCAGACCAAATGCGAAATCATATTTTGTTAAAAAGGTGCATAATAAAATTGCGGAAGAGGAAATGAAGACCGATTACTTAGCCATACACCATGAGGAAAAAGAGGGAAGGCTTAATGGCTAATTGGGAAACTTGCTCATCTGAAATCAAGGATTTTGTTTTTCATCTTTTAATAGAATTTAAAGAAATTTTTAAAAAAGATTTCATCGGTTGTTATCTTCATGGTTCGTTAGCAATGGGTGGATTTAACCCGAACAGAAGTGATATTGATATTCTAATTGTGACGAGTAAATCAATGGATCTTGGAACGAAAAGGAGATTAGCACAATTATGCTTAACACACTCAAGTAAACCTTTTCCAATTGAAATCAGTTGTTTGAATGAGAATCAATTAAAAAATTGGAGCCATCCTTCTCCATTCGATTTTCATTATAGTGAATTTTGGAGAAAACATTATGAAAATGATCTGGCAAACGGGACATATCACTATTTAAACGAAAAGGTCAAAACTGATGCTGATTTAGCTGCCCACATAACCATAACTACTAATCGAGGAATTTGCATTGAAGGAAAACCAATTGGTGAAGTTTTTCCTTTGGTTCCAAGTTCGCATTATATATCTTCGATAATGGGAGATTTTGAGGATTGCTTAGTAAATATTGAGGAAGATCCTGTTTATTGTACCTTAAATATAATCAGAGTTTTTTGGTATTTAAATGAAGGTGTTATCTCTTCAAAGCTAGAGGCAGGTAACTGGGGATTAGCAGCATTGCCAAAAGAAATGGGTATTACGGTTAAAAAAGCAGTTGAGTGTTATGAGAAGGATAAAGAAACAGATATTTTTAACAAAGATGAACTCTTGTTGTATAAAAACTATATTTTGGATAAAGTTCAAAGGTTAATCAACCAATAGTATGATTTTTATTTTTATTGTTTGCACTTGATGTGTATACTTAAAAATAAGGTAATTTAATTGCTAGATAACAAAATTCGGAAAGGGAGTAGAAAGCGTATGTTTAGTCAAGTAGGTCAAATTATGTTGTATGTCAATAATCAAGATGAGGCTTTGAGTTTTTGGACAGAAAAATTTGGTTTTACGGTTGTTGCTGAAGAAGATAATGGTCAAATGAGATGGATTGAAATTGCTCCGAAAAATGGTGCAGAAACAAGCATCATTCTGCACAACAAGGAATTCGTTGAAAAAATGTCGCCTGGTTTAAATCTTGGCACACCTTCTTTAATGTTTTTCACGGAGAATCTCGATCAATTATACAGTGACTTAAAAGACAAAAACGTAACCGTTGGGGAAATTGTAAATATGCCTTCAGGTAAAGTATTTAACTTTGCTGATAATGAAGAAAATTACTTTGCAGTTACCGAGAAAAAATAAATTACATTTAAACGACTATCTTTTATGTAACGGGTTCGGTTTAAGAGTACAAAGCATAAGATAACAAACCTTAGAGCAGTCCAATTAGCATATAAATTGGATTGCTTATTTTTGTTGGTTTAAACACAATGATTAATTAAATAAAATGACTAATGAGGATTTAAAGAAAGGATTGCAAACATGAATGTTGAAGGGATGTGAAAAATTGAAAACGAGAAAAGAAGCGATTGAATACTGTTTGAAACTGGAAAAAACATATGAAGATTATCCATTTAATGATAAAAACTGGACATTAATGCGACATAAAGAAAACAAGAAAGTCTTTGCATGGATATTTAATAAAGAGGACCATATTTGGATTAACCTGAAGTGTGAACCCGATTGGTTGGATTTCTATCGCCAGAATTATCCTTCAATAGTTCCTGCTTTTCACCTAAATAAAGCTCATTGGAATTCCATTATTCTTGATGGTACTATTCCAGAGGGAATTATATTTGATCTGATCGGACGTAGCTATCATCTAACGAAGCAAAAATATAAGTCAGGGTAAATTCCATCTTCTATTAATAAATTAGTGAGAAAAAAAGGCCAAATCTAAACAGATAGCCCAAATAAGTGAGATTTTTTCTTGTTCAGTTTTTATCATGAAATTTGCTTATAGCAGCAGTTGCAACAGCTGCTGCGAAATCGCCAATTACACGTAAAACTCCAATAATAAATTCCATTGAATCAACTCCTTTAACTATAAGTTAAATCAGAAAGGATTAACGTTTTTTTGGTTGAAGTTATTAAGGTAACAAAGCAGTATTCTTGTAGGACTATTAAATAAATTTTCGGATAAAAAGGAAAATAACAAAGGATACAACGGCCAAAATAAATCTTACTATTCTACCATTCTTGTTTATCGCTGTTTCAATAAATAATACTGCCGCCAATATAAGCCATATCTTCTCAAGAAAAAACATCCCAATTAATGTGAAAACTGAAAATCCAAATATCGGAAGTATCATAATTAATGATAATATAAAAAGTGCACCTAAAAAGGATAGTCTTGTCTTAAGCGAATATCGTTTGTAATATGAGAATGCCAAGAAACAAATAACAATTAATAAGGAAATCCAATGAATAATCATCTATAATCCTCCACTTCAAATATAATTGATAGTAAAATTATATTTTTGTAATAACCAATAATTCAATAAAGTAGTCAATTTCAACATGATTCCTTAACAGAGCCATAAATTATACATATGTAAGCAGTTATTCAATTAATAAGTGGGGAGATCTAAGAGGATTAACCCATTGAGATATTGTTTAGGAATAACACAAAAGGAATATATTCCATTTGGACTATAAAGGTAGTTTTTCAAATATGCTAGTATTCACTTTTCATCAACTGCTAATACCCAGTCATTACATCGTATGAAATTACCAATGGGATATTCAAAATCACATTTACCAATAAGCGAGAAACCGAGCTTGTGACAAATTGCATTTGAAGCGGGGTTGGTGATTTTAGGGAAATCATGAATGAAACTATGCTTCTTTTCAGAATTAATAGTAGCTATGGCTTTGGCTGTTGCATTTGTCGCTATCCCTCTGCCTTGATACGCAGCTAAAACACTCCAACCAATCTCATAAACAGGTTCTCCTTGCCAAATCGTATCCCAATAGCCGACACTACCAACGGTTTCAAGATTTGGGAGCAAGAGAATCTTAAACATACGTCCAGTTCCTTTTTCCGAGATCTCACAGTACCTTTTATGACGAGCTAGGATTTTCTCCTCTGACTCTGGACCTCCAAAGTGTACAGTCATCTCAGGAGCATTTAGAAGATGAAGCAAATTAAGATCACCTTCACCCCAAGGTTCAATCCTTACTTCTGGCATATTTTTTTGTTCCAAAATGTCACTCACCCCTTGTTTTTACAAATATAGAAATTTATTTTTCCACTTCACTTATAAACGCATGTGTATTCCCTTCCGTATCTTTAAAGAAAGTCATCCAAGTTTCAGTTCTTTCCGTTTTTGCTACAATATGTGGTTCATCAATAAAGGATATTCCATCATCCGAAAATTTTTCATAGGTTTCATTTATATTTTCAACTTGAAAATATATAACAGAACTTGCCTGAGAGTACTCTTCTTTCTCAGGCAAACTTAGAAGAACTCTTGTTCCATTACAATCAAAAAATGCCATTGAATCTGTTGAAAAAAGTAGAGGTAGACCAAGCCCCATATAAAATGTCACTGCCCTGTTTACGTCTTTTACAGGCACCCCGATTTGATTTATCTTTTGGATGAAATTCGTTTTCATATATTCGCACTCCTTATATGTAATTTCTAAATAATGTTGATTACCACTATTACTTAATTATAAAATGAAAATATTAAAATAGTTAGTTTAATTGTGAAAATTCACTAATTTATGATTACATGAAGTAATTCACGTAAGCTAACGTGTTCTTTATATTTAAAAAATTGGAGGGATCATGATGGAATGTAACAAGGTTAAGAAACTTTTTAGGGTTGTCGGTATCAAAGGCAGTGGAGCTTTTGCTGATTTTGGAACTGAAGTCCCCAAACTTGCTCAACAAATGATGAATCGTATAGGCGAAATTGAACATTGTTCTGGTACTGAAATCGCTCTTTTCGATCCTAAAAGGGATGCAAACCATTTGGAAGGTTACTATTATGTAGGATTAATTGTTAATGAGCCTTTAACAGAAGTTCCATCAGGGATGGAGTATATCGAAGACCACCAGAATTATGTCATGGCTAGGGGAAACATTAATGATATTGGTAACCTACATAACCATTTATTACAGTGGTCAGTTGAACAAGGCTATACAAGAAATCTAGAATCTTACATTGTGGAAACCTATCATCCGATGGAGGGTGGCGGGGAAGAAGTGGAGATTTTTTTACCAATTCTAACTTAGCAATCTATTGATAAAAAACAATCTGTCAGGGGTGTTTGGACGTTGGGGTATGACAGGTAAAGGGGGATTTGGTTTGGATAATTTAGAAAATGTGAGGAAGTTTTATGATGAAACAGTAAATGATGAGTGGGATCGACTCGAACGTCATAAAGTAGAGTTTGAAATTAGTAAGCGTTTTATAAACCGTTATATTAAGCCTAATGATAAGGTATTGGACCTCGGCGGTGGTCCAGGTAAATATTCACTTTATCTTGCTGAACGTGGCTGCGATGTGACATTAGCTGACCTCTCACAACAGAATATAGACTTTGCATTGAATAAAGCAAAAGAATTTGGACTCTCTCTTAAAGGTATGCAGGTTGATAGTCGTGATTTATCAACTGTTGAGGATGGCGAATATGACTATGTGCTATGTATGGGTCCAATGTATCATCTTCAAAGTGAGAACGATAGGGCAAAAACTGTTAGAGAATGTTTAAAAAAGCTAAAGCCAAACGGAATCATTTTTGTGGCATTCGTTTCTTCTTATGCGTTTGTTTGGGACTATCTAATAAATAACCCTGAATTTATTTTAGATAATGAAAGGAAAACACATCTAAATAAAATAGTCGAAGATGGAGATTTTGCTGGACAAGGGTTTTCAGATAACTTTTTTATATCTCCTAAAAATGTACTTCCTTTTTTTAATCAATTTAACCTTAAAAAACTACATCTACTGAACAGTGAAAGTTTTTTATATCTTCGTGAACCGGAACTACTTGAACAGCAACCTGAAGTAATAAATGCTTGGTTAGATTTAGCAGAAAAGGTATGTGAGAGAGAGGATTTACTCAGTTTAGCTGAACATATAATGTATATCGGTAAAAAAACTGAATAAATCTTAATCATTTAAAAGGCGGACATAATAGTATCCGTCTTTTTTCTATCTTAGTTGGTAAGACATCGTACTCAAATCGGGTGCGTTTCTGTAGAAAGCGGGAACGCATTTTCACTATAAAACAGTATATGTCGGTTTAACAAAAAATAGGGAAATTATGTTAATATGGGAGTATTGAAAATAATAAGTGAAAAAATGTTAATATCACTATAAAATTATCAAAAAAGCATTAATCCATTACATATAATATTTATTACTATTCCTTAAAATTGAGAGGGCTTGATCAAATGTTACACAAGAAGAATCGATTAAATAATACAACAGGTATAAAACTAACTTTCTTTGTAACTAGCATTCTCTGGTTAAAGACAGTAATCGTTTGTTTTGTCGGCTTTAATCTTAACATCCAATCATTTTTTGATATTGTCTTAATCCTGACAAGTTCAATTGGATCCCTATTATTCGTGATGGGTTTGAGTTTTTATTTTGGTGAAAAAGTTAATAGATTAGTATTGTTTGTCCTTTTATTTGTTGGGACAGGGGTTCTTTATGGAGATCTTCTCTATTATCGTTTCTATAATGATTTTGTGACGATACCGATTCTTTTTCAATTCGATAATGTTGGCGGCTTGAGTGCCAGTACGATTGAATTGATGAGTCCGTGGGACCTATTTTTGTTTCTTGATTTATTTATTGTAGGATGGTTACTTATAAAAACAAAGTCTGCTTTTACAGTTCAAAAACAAACGAAGAGGAAGTATGTTGCAGCTGCTTCGTCGCTTGTCGTTCTGACCATTTGTTTAGGGTTGATAAAATCTACTCATCTTTTTTCGGAAGTCTACGACAGGGAGCAAATGGTGAAAGCATTGGGGCCATTAAATTATCATGTATATGATATTGGTTTAGGTCTCATAGCCCCACTTGAACGATTACTTGTTACAGAGGCGGATGCCGTTGCATTGGAGGAGCATTTACAACGTAAGGATTCCGAGCGAACGGAGTTATTCGGGATTGCAGAAGGTAAGAATATTGTCTTAATTACATTGGAATCTACCCAGAATTTTGTCATCAATCAAAAAGTAAATGGAGAAGAAGTGACACCATTTTTAAATGATTTAATTAAAGAAAGCTTTTATTTTAATCAAATCTATGATCAAACAGCACAGGGAAAAACATCCGATGCCGAATTTATGATCGATTCAAGTCTTTACCCATTAGCAAGTGGCTCTGTTTTTGTAAGAAGACCAGAAAACATTTATTATAGCTTACCTCATATTTTAAAGGAAAATGACGATTATTATGCTGCAACCTTTCACGGCAATGTAAATACGTTTTGGAATCGAGATGTCATGTACGAAGCGCTAGGATATGATCAGTATTTTTCAAAGGAATATTACTCGGTAACGGAAGAGAACTCTGTTAACTATGGATTAAAGGATATCCCATTTTTTACACAGTCAGTCGAGTATTTAAAGGACTTACCTGAGCCGTATTATGCGAAATTTCTTACATTGACGAATCATTTTCCTTTCTTATTAGATGAGGAAGATATGTTCATTGACCCAGCAGACACAGAGGACGATGTTGTGAATCGTTATGTTACGACCGTTCGTTATTTAGACAAAGCGATTGAAACCTTTTTTGAAAGGTTAAAAGAAGAAGGAATGTACGAGGACACAGTGTTTGTGCTAGTTGGAGACCACTATGGACTTTCAGAAAAATATCATGAGGGTCTGAATGAGTTATTAGATGAAGAGGATACTCTAGTCAATCAGGTAAAACATTCACAAATACCGCTGATAATCCATGTTCCTGGCCAAGAGGGTGAAACCATCTCAGCACAAGGCGGAGAAATAGATATACGTCCAACACTCCTCCATCTCCTTGGGATTAAGATAGATAATCGATATTCGTTCGGCTATAATCTTTTCACAAGAAATAACGACCATCCCATTATTTTTCGAGATGGTAGTTTTATTTCAGAGGATTACATTTATAAAAATAATAGTTGTTATCGTAAGCAAGATGGTCAACCTGTAGACCCTCAAGGATGTGAACCTTATTTGGAAGTGGTAAGACAAGAGCTCACTCTGTCGGACAATATCATTTTCGGGGATGTCTTAAGGTTTAAGGATGAAGAATACGTAAGGTGAGGTGGGAAACGGGGACAGGTTTTCATGTCCCTATGTCTCCGAAAAAAACGAGAAAAAGGTGAGGTATGTTAGGACTAGTAAGTATCGTCATTGGGTATATATTCGGTTGCATCCATGGTTCAACCATTGTTGGCAAATTTAAGAAGGTTAATATTAAGGAAAGTGGAGTTAAAAATGCGGGTGCTTCTAACACCACGATTGTTTTAGGGTGGAAGTACGGAATCATCGTAGCCTTAATTGACATTGGAAAAGGCATTGTACCGGTTTTACTTATGAAAAACTTGTTAAGCAGCTATTCTCTTGATGAGCGTACATTTTATCTTCTCATTTTTTTAACTGGAGCTTTTGTCATTATAGGCCACATTTTTCCTGTTACGATGAAATTTAATGGAGGAAAAGGGACGGCTTCCATGATTGGAGTTGCATTCGCAATCGATTGGAAGGTAGGATTAATTGGGTTAGCCATTCTAGTTATTATTTCACTTATCAGCGATTACCTTCCGATCGGTGTCCTTGTCATGTATCTAACCTGGGTATTTCTAACTTATTTATTTGATTACCCTATATTTTCAATACTAATTACATTTGCCTTAACAATCCTATGTATCTATAAACATTTAGAGAATTGGGAACGAATCCAAAACAAAACAGAAAAAAGGATTTCAAGTATGCTTAAAATTAGGACATAAAGAGTTGAGAAATAGAACGTAATTAATAGATAAGCAGCTATCCTTACAAAGGAGTTTTTCTTTGAATATAACATATATGAGCGTTCTTTTTTTATCAATTCTTTTGATCACGTCATCTTGCGAGAAGAGTTATGATGGAGAATATATACAATGGGGAGATTCTGAGAAAACAGTTGATACAAATAGATTAGAAGAAAATAGTATCCCTTATAAAATTGAAAATGGTAGAGTATATATCCCAGAAGATGCTTTTGATAAGGCTATATATTGCTGCTCTTAAAAACACGTTAGTAAAAAGAATATGAAGCGAAGGAGATAGGGAATCCTATCTCTTATTTAAATTTTTTTATAAAAATTTGTAACGTTTTAATTTTATTAGACACCTATAAACGAAAGGAGGTAAATAATTGGATGAGTTTAACCAGTTATATACTAAATACGAAAAACAGATTTATACATATTTGTTTTACTTATCAGGAGATAAGTATGTTGCTGAGGAATTGACGCAAGAAACATTTTTTAATGCCTTTAAATCCATTTATGGTTTCAAAGGACAAAGTAAAGTATCTACTTGGCTATTTCAAATTGCTAAATATACGTTTTACAGTTATTTGAGGAGAAATAAGAATATTGAACAGTCTTCCGATATCTCTACATATGAAAATGACATTTCAAATAAGGAAACACCAGAGGATATTTATTTAAAAAAAGAAAAATCGACGGATTTGTTAACGGCTATCAAGGAACTAAAGCAACCGCAGCAAGAGATCGTGATCCTGCGTTTATACAATGAATTGAGTTTTAAAGAAATTGGAGAAATATTTAACCAGTCTGATAAATGGGCAAGGGTAAATTTTTATAGGGCCAAAAATAGACTTGCTTCAATTATGAATGGTGGTGAAGAAGAATGAGAAAAAATTGTGGCATCATAAAGGATTTAATCCCTATGTATGTAGAAAATCTTACAAGCGAAGAGAGTAATCAATTTATTAAGGAGCATCTTCATTCTTGCAAAAATTGCACAGATTTTCTCAAAAACGCTAATAGTGATTTGCCTAATGATGATTTACTTGTTATCGATATGGATATAGATGACAAAAGGATAATGAAGGGCATTAAGCGAAGAATGAAGAACATCGTGTTTATTGCGATATTAATGGGTGTTCTCCTTGGGCTAGGCATTTCATTACTGTTCTTTAATCTTGCATTAGTTGGGTTCGTGTCATTCCTTTTACTAATTGTTTCTCTGATATACCTACTGAATAATAATAAAGAACGGAAAATTCAAAGGGGGAATAAAGATGATTAGTTTACTGAATCTTGGAAGTCTAATCCTTGGACTGATTGCATGGATTCTTCCTATTATTAATCTTAGTTTATACAAGAACCAAGACCATAAGAATTGGTTTGCTTTTTCTGTTATAAGCCTTAGCGCCTGTGCTATTTCACTATGTTTTCAAATTATTTACAACCGACATTTGGTAAAGATTGAGGATTGGGCTGCTCTTGATGACATTACAGGTGCTGTCGCGTTTGTCTCTGTAGTTCTTCTCATCGTTACCATCTTATTAAATGGAATGACTCTGGTTTTATATCGTGGTAGAACTGCAAAGTAAATGCCTAATAGTATATTATAAGATTGGAATATATGAATGGATGTACTTAAAGTATCGGAGCAATTAGTGAAAAAAAGGTATTAAACACTTATTACTAGAATTATTAAGTAAAACGATACAATAGGAGAAATGCACAATGACACTTCATATTAGTAAAGAATTAAATAACAAGGATAAGCAGCATATTCACGATGAACTTTACAGGTTTAATTTAAAGCACTTTCCAAAGGATTTGGGAGATAGATTTGAAGAAATCTGTCTGTTTCTTAAGGATGATAACGGAACTGTTCGCGGTGGAATCCTTAGTGAAATCTGTTGGAATTGGTTAGAGATTCACACCTTTATGATTGATGAGGATATAAGAAAATCAGGGTATGGAACGAAATTATTATCAGAGATCGAGAAAATAGCTTTGGAAAAAGAATGTGACTTCATTAAAGTAGATACTTTGAGTTTTCAAGCATTGGATTTTTATAAAAGGAATGGTTATCAAGTGTACGGGAGCTTAGATAATGTAGGTAGAGACTTTACACATTATTACTTGAAAAAAGATTTAAAGTAAAATTAAGCTTTTTACATAAGTTTCTTTTTTACAACGGGGGCGTTAATCAAAGAAGGATTGATTGAGGTTATAAAACATAATTGGATACTAAAAACGCCATTTTGATCAGTTATTTTTCAGAATGGCGTTTTTATCTTATAGAAAAGTGATTTTTTGCTCAATCTTTAGCTCCACGTATAATGTGGAAACCACACAAAAATCAATTCTAAGTTTGAAAATCTATAAAAATTTTTATCACTTAATATCTAAATAACATTGTAATGAATTCGTGACCGCCACCGATTGTCCAAAATAAAAGTAAGTCTCCACGCTTAATCTTACCAGATTCAATTCCTTCATGAAGGGCAACAAAGGGGCTACTTGTACCCGTATAACCATACTTGTCCCCTACATAAATCATTTTTTCTTCAGGTATATTAAAGTGTGTTTGAATTCTGTCGATATTCACCTTAGCAAATTGAGATAAGCATAATGCGTTCACGTCTTCAATTGTAAGATGATTTCTTTCTAAAATAGCTTCGAACATTTCATACGTATAAGGGAGAGACATGGTTCCGTCGAATGGAAGCCAAAGCATAGATTCTGGACTTTCACCAGCTTGAAGTGTTTGGGATAATCCCTTGTGTGGGAATAAGATATTGTTTCTATTGCTTGAGTCTACTTCAAACATTGCATCGATAAATCCAGAATCATTCTCGGTCTTTTCTAAAATAACAGCACAAGCAGCATCTCCAAAGTTAGCATAAGTCATGGCATCTTTTGGATCAGCAACTAATGAAAGATGATCAGAACCTACCACAAGAGCGGTGTTAATATGAGGATTGGATTTCATATATCGTGACGCCTGTTCTACTGCTATCGTCATACCTGCGCAATTTGCATTCATATCAAAAATGGCGGTTCCTTTTTTTGCTTGAATAGCATTATGAACGAACATTGCGTTAGTTGGAACCGTCACTTCAGGTACTTGAGTAGAAAAAATAATCATATCGATATCCGTACCTTCTAATTCCGCTTTTTTCAACACCCGATTTGTTGCTTCAATAGCCATCGAAATCGTATTTTCTTCAGGATTATCAATGACATAACGATCATTTCTTCCCATAATATGTAAGAAATTTGAAATATTTTTTCCTTGTTCTTTAAAGTGCTCAAGATAATAGTCATTGTTTATTTGTTTTTTTGCATGGTAAACATCCACTGCTTTAATTCTGATGTTAGTCATAGTCGTTATAAACCTCTCGAATGAAATAGTAGTATGATATAAAATAATATATCTCGTTTTTTAAGTTGAAAATATTTTGTGCATTAAGGACTCAAATTAAAAGGCAAGGCCCTGTAATAGCTCCTTGCCTTTGTGTGGAATTAATATTTCTGAACGACCTCAAATGAAGTTAGCCCAACATTACGCGCCAAGCGTTTTAATTGCATGGAGATGATCGGCTTATTTCTAATCCCAACTTCTACTTTCTTAAATCCAGAAGATTTATAAAGTGTTAAGCAATTTTCAAGATTTGGTATCATTTCTTGGGTTACTACATCTAAATCCCTGCAATCAAATTCTAAAATGAATTCACTTGCATTTATTGATGATATTTTACTTTGATAATCATTGATAAACTGCTGAGCTTTTTCAGGAGTGAACGTTCCGCTCACTGTCATATCAACGGTTTTTTTATCATGATTGACGTTCATTGTGTAAGTTCCTTCTGCCATAATTTAAACACTTCCTTATAATAATCTTTGGAAAAGTTCCATTTCGTCATTGTTTTAAATAAAAATATGTATTTCCGCCTTTAGATATAGATGACGATAAACCTCTCTAATTAATTATCGTCATATAATAATTTATTGTTAGTATCTATTCTGTGTTTTTTTAGAAATCCTTTGAATAGACAAATGAATAACTTTTGATGATTTGGCAATATAATAGCAATATTAATAATATTGATGGCGCTATACTCAACAGTGCTTTATCAATGGAATAGGTATTAAGAACAAAGCAGATTAGTGAAAATCATTAAACCCTATTTACTAGAATTATTAAATAAAACCATACAATGGGAGAAAGTTGCAATGATGTTTCATACATTATTACTTGAAAAAGATTTAAAGAAAAGTTAATTAAGCTATTTAATAAGTTTTTTTCTATGGGGCGTTAATCCAAGGAGGATTGATGCTCTTTTTTGTTGAAGTTATTAAACTAGCGTAAGAAGATTGGCTTAATAGGGGAATACTTGAATCAAAAGGGGAATTTGAACATATAATAGAATGCCATTCAAAAAATAAATCTTCTAAAAACAAGTCTCCTTTAAAATCTCATTAATGAGCAATGTAAAAGCAGGAACAGTAGGAAATTTTTCAAACCTCAAATGTGAAGGAGAACCCAGTATGAAAGCGATGGTATACAATAAATACGGAACGACTAACGTTCTTCATCTAAAAGAAATAGAAATACCTGCTCTAAAACCTAATGAAGTATTGGTAAAGATTTATGCTGTTTCTGTGAATTCCTGGGACTGGGACCTTCTTAGAGGTAAACCATTCCTAGCTCGTCTTGGGGGTCTTCTAAAACCAAAATACAAAATCCTAGGTGCTGATATAGCAGGAAGGGTTGAAGCAATTGGTAGAGAAGTAGAACATATCTCTGTTGGAGATGAGGTATTCGGAGACATATCTTGGTGTGGATGGGGTGGGTTTGCGGAATATGTAAGTGTTAATGCAGAGGCAATGACGTTGAAGCCAAACAGTATGACATTTGAGGAGGCTGCTGCGATACCCCAAGCAGGAGTTTTGGCTCTACAGGGGCTTCGTGATGTAGGACAGATTCATGAAGCTAAAAAGGTCTTAATTAATGGTGCTGGTGGAGGGGTTGGTACCTATGCATTGCAAATTGCTAAATTACATGGGGCTGAGGTAACTTGTGTGGACAGTAAGAAAAAATTAGATACACTTAAGTCCATTGGTGCAGACCATGTTATTGATTACAATGAAGAAGATTTTACACAAAAAGGACAGTTGTATGATTTAATTCTGGATGTTGTAGGATCTCGGTCTATCTTCGACTACAAGCGTGTACTAAATCCTAAAGGAACTTATGTTATGGTAGGAGGCTCCATGTCACTAATCCTCCAACTATTATTGCTGGGACCCATGATTTATAAAACTGAAAATAAGAAAATGGCTATCCTTGTACATAGACCAAACAAAAACGACCAAAATTTTTTAAAAGAACTCTTCATTTCTGGTAAACTTGTACCTGTTATAGATAAACGATACCCGTTAAGTCAGGTATCAGAGGCTATTCTTTATCTTGGTGAAGGACACGCCAAAGGGAAGGTAGTCGTCTGCATGGAAAAAAGTCAAACTTAACCAAAGATACTATGGAATAATAAGAAGCCTAAAAATGAGGTGATAGGGTGGCAGTAAAAGGTCTTAATCATTTTTTGTTTTCTGTATCAAATTTAGAAGATTCCATTGAGTTTTATAAAAATGTGTTTGATGCAAAGTTGTTAGTTAAGGGTAGAAGCACTGCCTATTTTGATTTAAATGGTATGTGGCTCGCCCTTAATGTGGAAAAAGATATTCCTCGTAACGAAATTAGCCAATCATACACACATATAGCATTTTCAATAGAAGAAAAAGATTTTGATAATATGGACCATAAACTAAAGGAATTGAATGTAAACATTCTCCCAGGTCGAACAAGGGACGAAAGAGATAAAAAATCAATTTACTTTACTGATCCTGACGGACATAAGTTTGAATTTCATACGGGTACTTTACAAGACAGGCTGGATTATTACAAAACGGAAAAACCACATATGGAGTTTAATAATTAATGTTTTTCTTGTGCAAGTATGGTTATTTGGAGTGGGTGTGATAGGTGCACTTCAACTGATGAAAGAGTAAAAAATGAGATTATAGAATTGAAGGTCTTTGTTTGTGTGAAAGCGGAGGTGTTTTTGTGGAAAAAAAGATAGATTATACGATAAATCCCCCAGAAGATTTCGAGCAATTGTTGAGATTATATGAGTCATTAGGCTGGAATTCATTAGGATTAAGCGTTAGTGATTTAGAAAGAATGTGTAGACAGAGTTGGTATGCAGCATATGCTTTTGATGATCAACAATTAGTAGGTATGGGGCGCGTCATCTCTGATGGTGTTATGACGGCAATTATCTGTGGAGTTGGTGTTCTGCAGAGTTATCAATCCAAAGGAATTGGGAAAGAAATAGTTAACCGAATCATAAAACATTGTGAGCAAAATAAAGTGATTCCTCAACTTATGTGTGTAGAAAGTTTGGAACCCTATTATAATGGCTTAGGGTTTAAGAAATTTTCCATTGGAATGACAAAAAATAATAAGCTGTAATATTCATTCCTTTCCATAGTTGTTTGTACCTAGATTTTAGAAGCAAGTACACCTCCATAAATCAAAGTGTAACGGCTGGAAAAAATAGTATCTTTTTCTAATTTTTTGAAACTAATTGGATACTAAAACGTATTAAAGAAAAGGATAAGCCATGCGAAAAAAGTGGTATAAGAAAAGGAGGTGTTGTGGATATGGAAAATAAAGAATGTCCTAAATGTGGAGGTACTGAATTTGCAGAAGGTACAGATTATATACCCATCAGACCGAGTAAAATGTCTTTGAATGGTTCAAATAAAATATACACATTTTGCTTGAAATGTGGAGAAGTTAATTCAATTCGTATTGAAAACACTACGATATTTACAAAATAAATGAGGATAAATTTAATAAACATGTTAGAAAAGGATAAGGGAAACCTTTATAGATGGGTTTTCCCAAATTTATTATACACTTATTGACTTAAAGCAGAGATAAGCATTCTAATAGCTTATTCAATTAGATGATATTTTGAATAGCTTTTTTTGGATGTTATATATTCATATAATGAATGAGTAAAGATGTTCCTAGGGCTACAATGGAATATATTAAGGCTAATTGTGTATATACTAGTTTATACAGTATGTAGCTTGCTGCTAAAAATAAAAACAACTCCAAAATAATACCATAAAATCCTTGAAGTTTATAAGGAGCCCCTGGTGAACCCAACATAGCCCAAATAACCACCACCACTAAGGGTATTCCAATAGCCCCAAGAAATTTCCCATGATGAAAGCCCCATAAACCGAAAATGATAAGAGCTAAAATTTCCCAAACAAACCTAATTGCCATTATTAAGAGTGTCATCAAATCCCTCTTTTCTCTTTCCTTCTAACACTGCCTTTATTCTAACCAACAAATCTTAACGAATTGTATGAATTTTTTTAAAATAATTTTAAGATTCTACAGAAAATAAATTTGTGGTTCTTCCTTCTTTAACTAAATTGCACATATAGTTAAAAAATTCTAAAAACAAAGTTAACCCTTGGTCATCGCACCCGATAGTTGAAGAAGAAAAGCGAAGTTTATAAAGTATTTTTAAGACGATGAAATGATTTTGTTTGAGCAAATGGTTCAAACCCAATAGACTTGTAAAATTTATGTGTTATAGGGGAAGTACTAACAACAATGGCAGTGTTCGCCCCCTTATCACGCAAAGCATTGAGAGCAAGCTTACAAACGGAACTGCCTAACCCCATTCTCCAAAATCTCGGATCTGTTCCCACAGGCTCTAGTAAACCCACCATATTAATTGCATCAAACCAAATTAAACAAAATGCTGCGAGCTCACCATTAGGGGATTCTATTACCCAATCAAGAGAAGAATCGTAAGGATAGGTATTCATAACATTCCGGTAGCTTTCTTCAGTGACTCTTGAATGCGAGAATGCAGCCCTCTGTACTCCCACTCTATTTGTTAAATCTCCATCCCCATTAAGATGTCGTGCTTTAAATTCATCTGGAAAATTTACAGGGAAAGGACAACTATCTAATGAAATTTTTGAGAGGACTTCAGGAGTTTCTTCTAATGGGTTGAATAAAGAATCTTCTAAGGCTGAAATAAGATGAAACTCAGTTTCAAGAACGGTTACCCTTTGTTCATTGGTTTCAGTTATTTTATCAAACCACTCAATGACATCCTTGGATAATTCAGGGAAATCAGGGTCAACTTGAAACAATAAACTGCCAGGTAGTTTTATCCATCCCCAAGCCACTGGTTTATCATCCATTTCCCAAATTGCAGTAATCCATTCATCCTCACGCCCAGCGTGTCGATAGCGTTGCCAAGCTAAATCGCCAATGTGGTAATTAGATTCCAGAGACCATATAGCTTGTGTAAGTTGCTGCATTCGTTTTAAATCATTTGAATCTTTATAAGTTCGAATTACAGGATTACTCATTTATTTAATCTCCTCGATTCTTCATGGTATTTGTATATATCTTTTTGATACTCTTCCTATGGCAACCCCTTTATTAAAGTAATTCACTCGATTGTTGAGGATTACTATAGCTTCTATTAACTGTTCTAGTATAGTAAGTAGGTAAGACTTATAAATTAATAACTTTTTGTTCTAGTTCACACTTCTGACGTAGGTGATGGCGAAAATGCATACCAACAAGATCGAACCATTCCCTCGCGTTCAGCCAGCCAAAACCTTCATGTTTAACTTTATAATTGGGATTTATAGCATCTACTCTAGATTCCCATTGCCTCAACCTCTGCATTACCTGATCTAACCTACTCATAAGGTCTTCTTTACTATCCGAATTGTTTGGTGGAGTATTTAGTTCGTCCGGTAACTTGATTTTAATTGGTGGGAACCCTCCAATTTTATATAAATGCTCACCAAAATCCGTTTTTCCAAGCTTTTGCTCTTCCTTTGATATCGCACAAGCTTCCACATTGTCAAGGTACTCAATGGCAACTAGAATCACATGGTCGTACATTTGACCAATGGACCAAACCCCTTTAGCCGATATATATCTAAGTTGCTCAAGTGAATAGTTTTGCAGATCGCTTTTAAATGTTTCAATCAGTTTTAAAGCACTCATCAAATCACTCCTTTACCATTGTCTTACATCTTAATGTTGGATTATAAAACAATATTTTCACTCTATAACTTGTTTCATCTTTATTCACTAAACTGCTCTGTTTATTCAATAAGGAATTCAACTAAAAAGGTGGTTAATCCTTCTTAGATCAACGGCACCCGTTACTTTTATTTTTCTATATAATTCTATGTTCTTATTGAACTATCCTGCTTGCGTTAGTGGAATAAGAAAAAGGAGCTGCAACTACAACTCCTTGTTTCGCTCAAGCTACCCGTTTGCCGAAATAAGTTATTCATTGTTTATAACAGTTTCAATTGGTGGCGTTAGTTCCCCATCATCGAACCTATAATCTAAAATATATATTTTGAAGAGAAAATTACCGATCATAAACATAATGATCAAGACTATGGCAATAAAGCCCCAAAAGGCTCCTTTTATAATAATCCTAAAGGCTTTAGATTCAACTCCCAAACTCATTATTAAATTCCCTCCTAACAACACACCTGTTAGTGAAAAATCAATGTACAGTCCCTAAAAAAGAAACAAATACATTTTTAAACTCGTGATTTTCCTTAATGTCTTCTGATATTAGTCCACAAGCATATTCAATTCGGACATTATAACCAAACAATACATTATCGGATGTTACTACACCACACCCATGACAATTAAATCCACATCCATCTACAATGCCTTTTTGTTGGTTTTGAAATACCGTTTTTGCTCTTTTTTCAGCAATATCTTTTGTAATCCAGGGGGAGAAAGCAAATAAGATAATTGCTGCAACTATAAAAATAATAATTAAGGTTAGCTTCCTATGCACAGATATCACCCCTTACAATTTTAAAAGTTATTGTTGCTTGTGATTGTTAAATCAATCTGCACCGTTAATAACTTCAACAAAAATATGCGATAATCCTTAGATCATCGCACCCGATAGCTTGATAGCAAATGAATGACAACTCGCTATTTCTCCCAAAGCTCTATCAGACGACCTTCAGGATCTTCAATCCAAACAAACTTTCCATATTCACTAATCTCTTGTTTCTTTACAAGAGGTACACCGATATGTTCAAGATGCTGTATAGTCTCATCTAAACTATGTACTTGGAAATTTAACATCACTTGTTGTTCTGTTGGAAAATAACTGTCATTTTCAGTGAAGAAAGAAAAGATAGTTTCATTTCCTGAATGGGGTTTAATAATAGTCCCATTCCAATTATCTATTTCAATCTTCAACACTTCACTGTACCACTTTTTTACAACCTCAAGATTCTTAGTTCTCCAAAATATCCCTCCGAAACCTTTAATCATCATATCTAACTCCTATCTTTCTTTATATTTTTGTTTTACTATTTACATTACATTTCAATTAAAGCAATTGCCTGAGTTCTTCTGACATTTGTTCAACCAATTCTGGTCTTCCATGAAATTAAGCTGGAGTGTTCTGGAACAGCTTTATTTTCCAATTACCTTCATTTTCTTGAACTACGAGCGTGTGAAGTGTATTTACACTCGGATTGATGTCTGATTGTCCCGGAGGCACCATACCTGCAATAGCCCGTAGAATAGCAATTTTATCAGATAGCAATTTGACACTTTTGACTTTACTTACAAATCGTGCCGTGCGATGGTGTTTAAATATAGGCTCTAAGTGTGCGAATATCTCAGCACTTCCAATTGATTGACTGCCATCGAAACCAATTTGTTCCCCATCTTCAGCAAATAGGTCAGCCATTCCACGAGCGTTTTGAGTGTTCCAAGCATCCAATAAGTTTTGGTAGATAGAAATTATTTTGTTTTCATTTGTCATGTTGGTTCCAAGCTCCTTTGTTGTTAATCTATTTTTATTTTAACTTTTTTGTTTACTAAAACAAACCAGCTTCGTTTAGCTTTATAACTTCAACAAAATAAGCGATAATCCTTCTTGGATTATGGCACTCAATCCATTTCGAATTCTTTTTTTGTTACATAAAACCTTACAACATTGTAAGGGAAATGAAAGAATCATCGTTTTTTTTGTTAGGCAATTGGTGATATACTAAACCACAGACAAAAAAATTATGAAAATGTGGAGGGCAAAATGGGAGAATCGGAATTTATATATATCGTTAAAATGATTATTATCGGGATAGTTCAAGGTTTTACAGAACCTATTCCTGTGTCGTCTAGTGGTCATGTCATGATTGCCAGTGAAATTTTGGGACTAGGTGAACAAGGATTTACCTTTGCAATATTAACAAACACAGCTTCACTTCTTGCGATCGTTTATATTTACAGACAAGATATTGCAAGGCTTATCATCAATACATTTTATTATTTAAAAACCAGAGAGCAACGCTATAAAAGTGACTTTCTCTTTGCTTGCTATATCGTGATTGGCACAATACCGGCTGCGGTCCTTGGTATTTTATTAAGTGACTATATTGCTGAAAATGTTAGTATGACAACAATTGCTTTGATGTTATTCGTAACAGGTATTGCCCTATGGTTAATTCGTAATATAAAGGGTTATAAAGACGATCGTAATCTCACATACAAAGATGCGTTCATTGTAGGTTTAGGTCAGGCTGTCGCATTAACCCCTGGCATTAGTCGCTCAGGTGCAACCATTATTTCAGCGGTTGCTGTTGGGATGAAACAAGATACTGCACTTCGATTTTCATTCATGTTGTATATTCCAGTAAGCCTCGGCGGTGTTATACTTGGCTTTTCTGACTTTATGAATGAACCGAATAAAGCAGACTTAGCAGTTCCTTATTTAACGGCATTTATTGCAACTCTTTTCATGACTTATTTTGCGATGAGATGGTTTATGGGAATTATGAAAAATGGAAAACTAGTGTATTTTACCTATTATTGTTTCATAGTTGGGGTATTGCTTTTAATTTTCTTCTAAAAAGCTGTTACGTAAAATTAGGAAAAATTCCCCCTGTATCTCTAAGATTACTTATGTTAGAATGCAAGTATACAAACTTAATATGAAACAAAACTTGGAGGAGTCTGTCACCAAGGGATATCTATGTCCTTTGGTAACAGGCTCTTTTTGCATTTTAGGAAGTTAATAATATATGAAAGGTGGAAATGTATGTTTATTCTTCAATTAGCTCTAATTATCCTTGCTGCGAAACTTGCAGGTGCACTGAGTGTAAGGCTTGGTCAACCTTCTGTTCTGGGAGAAATCATTGTAGGAGTTTTACTAGGACCATCTGTTTTTGGATTAATCGAAGCAACTGATACCTTAGCGACGTTTAGTACTATAGGTGTTATTTTGTTGATGTTTATCGCGGGTCTAGAAACGGACTTGGGTGAATTTAAACGATCAGGTAAATCGTCGACCTTTGTAGGTTTTGGCGGCATTATTGTTCCGTTATTTTTAGGATATTTTTTAGGGATTATGATGGATTTATCAAACCTGCAAGCCTGGTTTTTAGGCGTCATGTTTTCTGCGACAAGTGTAAGTATCTCTGTTCAAGCACTAAAAGAAATGAATCAATTAAAGACACCTGAGGGAACGACGATCCTTGGTGCCGCTGTTTTGGATGATGTTGTGGTAATGATTATTTTAGCATTCTTAATGAGCTTTGCTGGGGGAGATGTATCATTAACTACACTGGTTATTAAGAAAGCATTATTCTTTGTCTTCGCTATTTTAGTTGCTTGGAAAGTGGTTCCATGGTTAATGAATAAACTTACAAAATTACCAGTAAGCGAGGCGGTCATTTCAGCTGCGTTAATTATTTGTTTTGTTTATGCATATGTAGCTGATTATACGGGTGTAGCAAACATTATTGGTGCATACATCGCGGGAATTGCCATAGGGACAACCAATTTCAAACAGGTCGTTTTTGAAAAGGTTGAATCGATCAGCTACTCCATCTTTGTTCCGGTATTCTTTGCCTATATTGGTATTTCAGCTGTTTTTACTGGAATTCTGGATAACTTAGGTTTGATTATTGCGCTTAGTATCTTCGCTGTTTTAACCAAATTTATTGGAGCAGGAGCGGGTGCTAAACTTTCTGGATTTAATTGGAATAGCTCTGCAGGAATCGGCTCAGCCATGGTTTCTCGTGGTGAAGTTGCATTAATTGTTGCATCGATGGGAATCGCATCAAATTTAATAACTCCAGATTTGTATGCAACCATGATTGTCGTTGTGATTGTAACAACGGTGGTTACCCCTCCGATGATGAAGATCTTTTTAAAATCAAATATGAAAATTGAATCAAAAGTTAGTCGATCAATAAGTTAGGTAGCTTAGGACGCAGTCAAAAAATAAGGATCATCAATTTGATGGTCTTTATTTTTTGGAAAACATTTGAAATATTGTGTTAGAATAAGGCTATAAAGATGTTGTACTAGAGAATTGGAAAAGAATCCAAACCAAAACAACTATGATGGAGTGTAATGAAAATAAAACGATTTTTATCTATAGCAGTCAGTTATTTAATGGCAGGATTTGGTTGTTATTACATTTTTTCAGGCAATATTAACTTTTTTAGCATAATGATATTAGTAGCTGGTGTAATTGGTGTTCTATTTGATGTTTTTAATAAAAAGTTGAGAACAGAATAAATTTTTATTGTTGCTTATTCAAAGAATGGGCACTTTAGAAAGGAGAAGCGCCCGGTTTTGAAATAGGAGGTGCAAATGTGGAAAAAATCGATTATACGATTCAGCCCCCAGATAGAGCGCTTTTTAATAAAAAATATACTATTAACTCATTTCCATATATTAAGTGCATTTCCGTCGTTAAAATGAGTGAGCTTTTCTGGATTCATAACGATATAGACGTTCGAAATCTGATGACCTTGAAATTGAAAGGTAACAACAGTGAATGTGGTTTCTTCAATTTTAACGATGATTCCAGATTGGCCGTTAATCTCGTGGACTGTACAAGTAAACCCTTGTGGAACTTTTGGAAATATTGCGTTGAAGTACTTACTAATTTTATCGGAACCATGTATTGGACGTACAGCAGCCTGCACTTTCCCTCCACCATCCGTGTACAACACACTCTCCGTTGTCAACAGATCTAACAGCAGATTCATGTTCCCAGTCATTAAGGCATTTGCAAATTCTTTTGCCATATTACTCATTTCCGCTTTTTTCGAGATTCTTTCCTTTGGAATACCACCTATAACTTTTTTTGTACGATGGTAGATTTGCCGGCAATTAACACTGCTTTTATCAATGATTTCCGCAATGTCGGTATACTGGTATTGAAAGACCTCTCGCAATATAAAAACTACCCGCTCTGTCGCAGATAAATGTTGAAGCAATAGCAAATAAGCTGTGGAAAGAGATTCTTTCAGAACATAATTCTCCAAGGGATCATCAAGATTACTATCAAGACCGGAGTCTGTCATGACTGGCTCCGGCAGCCAGGGTCCGACATATGTTTCACGTAGTTTTCCAGCTGATCTAAGTAAATCAATGGAACGGTGTGTTACGATTTTACACATATAAGACTTAACATGACGTACATTTTCCTTTGGTGTTTTTTCCAATGAGAGGAACGCTTCGTGAACCATATCCTCTGCATCATTTACACTGCCTAAAATATGATAAGACAAAGAAAAAAGTAATGGTTTCAATTCTTTATAAAGCTTCCCTGTGTCCATGCATGTCTCCTTCCGCTTTTAGTTCTTCAATAATAGCTATTGCAGCTCGTCTAGCACTGCCTAGTGAGGCGTCAACCAACAATTCGCCACGCCCCGTCCAATCTCCTGCAACATACAACCCCGGAATTTCAGGAACGGACGGTCCGGGAGAAAGGTCATAGCGATCAAGTGAGTTGAAATCGTGACTTGCGGTTATGTGAGGCAGAAATTGCCGAGTGATTTCTTCTTCTTTCCACCCTGGTTGAACGACATCCATCGCCTCTTCCAATTGGCGCAAATCCAGCTTTGCGTTCCCTGTGCCCGTACCGAGATACTTAACAAGATGTATCACAATGGTACCGTCTTCACTCATTTTCGTGGTGGAGGTCGGATTATTATAGAAAATCGGCTGATCTATCCAAAAGCCTGCGATAAAATTGGCATCTGGTTTCGGAAGCTTTCGTAATACGAGATCCAAACAAGCTACGTTGACTGAACGTGCTTGATTTTTCCATAGTTTCAGTCTAGTGTGTTCCGAGTTATGGACAAGATCGTACGTTTCTTTAAGTCCTGCGGTTACGAGAACGTAGGGTACCTCTAAAGTATCACCATTTGTAAAAAGAACTGTCTGGACTGACTTGTTATACTTGATTTCAGTTACGTTATGACGATTCATGATCGTGACCCCTACTAAAGCAGCCTGAATTTTAAGGTTTTCAACGAGGGTTCCCCAGCCCTCAGAAATATAAAAAGCTTTTCCGCTGAAAGTACGTTGTAATTGCCGTATGGCAGGTCCTGCTAGGTGAAGATCTGGGTAAGGGACGAACGAGTTGGAACGGCAAATGGAAAACATTAGAAGACGAACCATAGGATCCTGAATTTCCTTCTCCGCCCATTCCTTTAGGCTAATATTATCTATTTTTTCAGTATCAATATTATTCAGCTTTATCATTAAACGGGCGAGACCTATTTTTCCTTTTAATGAAAATAGGTTGTCAGAGAGCAATTTTAGTGGTCCAGTTGGAATGGTATAAACCTTGTCTTTCCATATCCCTACTGCTGAAGCAGAAGGGTTTGCTCCGCTCAAAGGAATGCCTAATTCTTTTAAGACAGATTCACCTGCCCCATTCTGGTAAAAGGCGTGCACTCCTAAATTCAGCATTGCCTTCTTCTTTTTAATTGTCTGCCCGCGGCCTCCTAATTGGTTGCTTTTTTCCAAAAGAATCACTGAATAACCGGCTTTTGCCAGATAATTAGACGCTGCTAATCCTGAAATTCCTCCACCAACAATTGCAACATCGTATTGTTTCATAAAATTCACTCCATTCTTGTTTACTAATAAGGCGGATTGGAGGAGGGGTTTGTGACAAAATCGGTTAAAAATATGTGAAATAAAACGGATGGTCTTAATATTTTGATGTTAAATTGGAATATTATGTTAATATCAAATGGAGAGGTCTTTTGCTAAAAGCTTATTTTATATACATTTTATGAAAAAGTGAAAATGGATTCATTAAAAAGGGGGGAGCAATTGTATGAATGAAAAGGAGAGAGCTTTAGAAAGTAAAGAGGAAATAAAGATTTCAATCATCATACCGGCCCATAATGAAGAAAAGTACATTGGAAAATGCTTAGAATCTATTTCAAAAGCCTCAAAATTAATTAAAGATCAAGTTGAAATCATTGTTGTATTAAATCGGTGTACGGATAGAACGGAAGAAATTGCGAAATCGTATAAATGTATCACACTAAAGAATAGTGATAAAAATCTTTCTAAGATTAGGAACGCAGGTGTTGAATTAGCTAGAGGTGACATCATCGTTACAATTGATGCAGATACACAAATGAACGAACATATGTTGAATAAGGTAGAGGAGTACTTGGCTACTGGAGAGTACATTGGTGGTGGAGTTACAGGGAGGTTTGAAAGAATGTCTTTAGGTATTTTTGTTTCAACCTTATTATTAATTGGCCCCCTATTAATTAAATATGGAGCAATTTCTGTAGGAATCTTCTGGTGCTACAAAAAGGATTTTCAATCAATTAAGGGATTTAATGAAGATATGCTTATGGCAGAAGATGCTGATTTCGCAAAACGATTAAAAGAGTGGGGAAAAAAGCATGGAAAAAAATACGGGACGATTCAAAATGGGATGATTACTTCAAGCAGAAAGTTTGATAAACATGGAGACTGGGCTTTGCTTAAACATCCGAAAATAATCTTTGCATATCTTAAAGGAACAGACCAGAAATATGCGGATGAAGCATATTATGAAGATCAAGATAGATAGATATAACAATGGACATAGAGTGCAAGATATTCTTCAACTAACGGTGCAGGATAATTTAATATAAGTATTTTCACAGTAGATAATAAAGTTGAAAAATCGTAAAACACTAAGGAATAATAATGCTTTATTAAACTCGGGTGCGATTGCTGAACAAGGCAATCGCTTTTTGTATTAAATTCGCAGAAAGGTTTTATATAGAATAATAATATTAAGGTTAGTAGAGGCTTCATAATTACGCAGAAAATTAACCTTCCTTTATTGGTATTCCGACCCGATTCCTATTGTTTTTGCTTTTTTAGATTTTTAAAGAAAAAAGTAGTTGACACTTAAAATGGATTTATGATATTATTAAAAATTTGATAAAAAATAATCTATGTGTTAAGGTTAAGAAGGTTACCATAAATGGAGGTGGATTATTTGTTTCAAGTTGGCGATAACATTGTTTATCCAATGCACGGAGCAGGTATAATTAAAGCCATAGAAGAAAAGGAAGTTTCTGGGGAAAAACAACAGTATTATGTCATAAAAATGTTAATCGGTAATATGCAGGTCATGATTCCTAAGGATAAAATATTGAGTTCAAATATACGCCCTGTTACTGACTTTAATGCATTAAAACAAATCATACACATTTTTCAGCATGGAGAATCAGATAGATTACTGCCGTGGAAACAAAGGTATAAAGTGAACACAGACAAAATAAAAACAGGTAAAATGCAAGAATGTGCTGAAGTTGTACGTGATTTAATGCGTATGAAGAATGAAAAAGCACTTAATACAAGCGAAAAAAAAATGTTAGATAACGCACAAGAATTTTTGATTGGTGAACTGGAATTAATTAAAGGGATTACTGAAAATCAAATAAAAAGTTTCCGTTAAGGTTAATTTAAGTTAATGAATCACATCTCCCAAAAATATCCTGAATTTTTTGGGAATATGTTTATTATTAAAAGTAAATCTTTTCAAGACATTCAACTTCTTCAACTCACCTTTAGAGCATTAACCTCTTTTGTATTTCTACAATCTAATCCATTTTTATTATTTAAATTTCTTTTACGAACGATTGAGGTTTCATCAAATAACTCGATAAAATAGTCACTTGATTTTTGCAAGCCTGATTCACACTGGCACGGACAAGGAGCCGTAAGGATGAAAGAGAGGTAGGGCTTTCATTGTTTTAGGTATACAATATATGATTTAAGTCATTATTTCTAGAAGAAAAAACAATTAATCACACCTCGATCTTTAAGAATTTTTAACATCTACTAAAGACAGTGAATAGTAATTGTTTATCTTCTTTACGTAAAAGAGAAAAACGAATTGGTACGCCATATGGTCAACTACAAAAATGGTTTCCAGACCAGGAGACCATTTTTTATTTTATTTACATAACAATAGTAAAGATTGCTGGTGATGTTTTTAAATCCTTAGATGAAGGGAAACGAGTAAAATTTATATTCTAAAAGGACAACGTGGCTCTCAACAGAAAACGTTTCTATCTCCTCTCCCTTTGTAAATATGAAACTTTGATCATAGGGGGATAGACAAGGGGTTCTTTGTATCTATGGGGACCACTCAATTTTTCAACGTCATGAGTTATTGTTTATTGAGACTTCTGATTATAAAATACGAGTTTTCACACCAATTGTGAAAAATTGTACTTAGGCGAACGGGTGATTTAGTTAAACAAGAATAAATACACAAAAAACACCGTACTAATTTCGGTGTTTTTTGTATGAGATTTAACTTGCTATTTTCTCATCTATTTTTAGTTTTGTACTTCAAAACAGAACCCGTTACCTAAAAGAGGCTTTGTTTACTATTCTTGATAAAAAACAAATGATTCTTTAAATTTACGTGCAGGGACCTTTTTTTCGTTATTTAATCGTTCATACGGTTTTTCTCTCCAAGTAACGATGACTTCAATTTGCTCTGCATTTATCGAAACTGGTTGGTTTGTATGATGATAGTAGTCCTGGTCTAATGATGTTACTTCACTTAGTGCAAACATAGTCTTAGTATATGGCTCATCTCGATATACTTCGAATGTCAGATCGTATACCTTTTCACCGATGTTTTTAATATCAATACTATAAAGGTTGAAAAGATCCTTTTCCTCGGTTAATTTTTCGGACTCAGCTTTTCCAAGAGTTACTTTCCAGTGGTTAGATGTTTGGGTTACTGGTAGGTCCTTTATTGAGGCAGCACTTGCTGAAAGGGAGCTACTTATAATGGTAAGAACACTAATTATAGCGACAAAAATATGTTTCATTTACATTCCTCCCAATATATAAATCAAAAGTAGTATTACCTTATAATTACAATTAAATGTGCAGATTTTGAAGACTGTCTTTGCTGTCCTCGGTAAGAATAGACCATCAAAATAGGTATGGGCTATAATAGGAAGGGAATCACCTTAAGAATATAAACTAGTGGTTATAATAAGGTACCGTTTAAGGTAAGGAGTGCAAAATGATGGATTTTGAAACAGTAATGCAGGAGCTTGAGGCCCTAGGTAAGGAACGAATGAAAAAAATGTACATATCCAATGGTGCGAAAGAGCCGGTTTTTGGCGTTGCTACAGGTGCTATGAAACCAATCTCAAAGAAAATAAAAATAAATCAATCTTTAGCGGAAGAGCTATATGCCACAGGTAACTACGATGCGATGTACTTTGCGGGAATTATTGCAGACCCAAAAGCCATGACTGAGTCAGATTTTGATCGTTGGATGGATGACGCGTATTTTTATATGCTATCCGATTACGTGGTGGCAGTAACTTTGTCAGAGTCAGATATTGCACAAGACGTTGCTGATAAATGGATTGCAAGTGGTGAGGAGCTCAGAATGTCAGCGGGTTGGAGCTGTTACTGCTGGCTGTTAGGGAATCGCAAAGACCATGAATTCTCTGAAAGCAAGCTTTCTAATATGCTTGATTTGGTAAAGAATACAATTCATGATTCACCTGAAAGAACGAAGTCTGCTATGAATAATTTTCTATATACCGTAGGAATTTCATATGTACCACTACATGAAAAGGCAGTTGAAACAGCAACGGAAGTAGGTATCGTTGAAGTCAAACGGGAGAAGAAAAAAAGCAGCTTCCTAAATGCTTACGAAAATATTCAAAAAGAACTGGATAGAGGCAAGCTTGGCTTCAAACGTAAATATGTTAGGTGTTAAAATTAGCTTAGTTTCGGGGTGTTGATCCAAAAAAGGATTGACCCCTTTTTTGGTGAAGTTAGTATAGCTGCTTTTATCACAATAAAAAAGCAGGTGTTAAAACAACACCTGATAAAATACTTGTTAATTAAACTATTATTCTCTGTATTCAATGAAATTACTTATATATTCAACACTTTTACCTATTTTTTAATCTGTACATATAACTCATCGTATTTTTGGGCTAATGTAAAATCCAAATCTGTTAATCCCCTCGCATGCCAAGATGTTATTTTAACAGAGATAAGCTTATAGTCAATGGAGATAAAGGGATGATGGTTCATTCTTTCAGACAAGTGGGCAACATTTTGAACAAATTCGATACCGTTTAGATATTCCTTAAACCGATACTTCCGTTCAATCCACTTTCCATCGGTCAATTTCCAGTTTGGATTTTCTGTGAGTTTATTTTGGATGGCTTCGCTACTTAGTTTTTCCATGTTCATTCTCTCCTTTGTTAATTTCATAAGAATCATGGAACAATTTCAAATATAGTACCTTGGTTTAAATCAGTTACTTTCATAGAGCCATAAGTCCCTAAATATAATCTTGTTTGGTCAAGGTTCGTACCCAGACTCATATAATAAGCTGGTTGATTCCCAAAATTATAGTCGGTTTCAATCACACTGAAATCACTTAGTTTACAATCTGGCCTAACCCTTGTATAGGCCAAAGCCCCTCTAACCGGAGTTTGAGTTTCATCCTTCCGGGCAAGGTCAATAAACACCACACTTCCCGTTAAAGCAGGGATTTCTTTCCCCATATATGGCTGGACACCTGTAAGTGCAGTTCCTGAAAATTTGTCGGGGCGGGGATCCTTGTGGAAATAACTAGTTAACGGCGGAATCCGCTTCACTGAGGTTTGAATCGCTTCATTGTAATAAGCATTCACAATTTCAGCCAAATTCGGATTTTCAGAGCAGCTATTTAAAGTCGAAGTAGGAAACGCTCCTTCCCACCCTCGCCAACCAAAGTTAACAAAACCTTCTTGGTTGGTTTCCCTGTGTCCCACAAGCTGAGAAACTGGTATTGGTTTATAGTGAATGAATGAAAAAATCGACTCTACTAAATCCTGTCCGACAAATCCTACATATTTAATATACTGATTATAATACTTTTGAAATGAAATCCCCGGTATATTGCGAACCCCTTTGGCAATTACCGTAAGTGTTTCCTGAATAGGTACGGGAAGTTCATTAAAACGTGTGACTACGGGTGGGTTTGAGATTGATGTATTTTTACTTACATCTATTTCAATGATTTTACCCGCGATTTCCATCTCGTCCTGGCTCAAATTAAATGGATCATAGCCTGATCCACCATCTCCGGTTGTTAAAACAAGTTTTCCAGTTTCAGGTGAAAAGTTTAAGCTATTAACACCATTATGATTAAAAAATGGTCTTCTTAAGTTTAATAATGTCCGTCGTTTTTGAGGTTGACCATTTGATTGTAAAATCCATTCTTCAACTGTATCAATATGATCATATTGGGTATCTCTATTTGTCCACCTTAGGTTTAAAGTATTGGGATCACAGGGGTTAGGCTTAAAAAATTCAGGAAGAGCCTCTCGACCTTGTTTTGCAGCTTCTGAAACAGGAAGAGCACCTGGACCTTGTGTACCAGCTACTGAATAATGAAGATAAAACAAACCGTTATAATAAAATTGGGGATGAAATGCTAGTCCTAGCAATCCCCTCTCATCATATCCTCCACCATTAGCACCTTGTTTTATGATCCGTGGGCGAATATCTAAAAAAGTCCTAACATCACCGTTTCCTATGTAAAAGATTTCTCCGACCTGGGTTGCAATAAATAATCTTTCAATGGATTCACCTGGAAGAATAGTTGTTTTTAAAACAGTGGGTAAATTGATTCGATTTAAAATGGGACGTAAACTAACCTTAATTTTTCTCAACAATCTTTACACCCCTTCTCATTGTTTTCTCTTATCAGAATATGAGTAGTAGGGCTCTAATAGTACCAAGAGTGGATGCGGATTCAATATTAGGAAAGTGTCTAGAAAAAAGGCAGCTGATCTTGAACAATTTCTAACATAAACTTCATTCTCATTGCATTTACCTATAATGGGGGTGTCTAATGAGGACATTATTCAAAAAAGTAACTTCTTGTGTTCGGGGGGATGAGGTAATCCCACCGATTGATAGTTATTCAAAGACAATGCGAATTGTAGTTGGTGCTTTATTAGGATCAATAGCGGTTATTTTTCAATCTGCTGGGGTATTTACTGGTATTGGTTATATCCTAAGTATGATGAGCACGGGTCCTCTTGTGCTTGCTAGCCTAATGTCACTCAGAATAGGTGTGATGACTTATTTCGTAACCGGATTTCTATTAGCAATACTCCAGCCAAGTGAGCTGTTGGTATTCATCTTTACTACAGGATTATTAGGACTCAGCTTAGGTATTGGTCTTAAATATTTAAAGAAAAGCCTATTTATTATTCTATTTGCAGCTTTATCTTTGACGCTAGGTATTAGTTTATTATTATACGTATTAAAATTTCCAATACTGGGACCATCGGTAACATCTCATTTTAATAGTATGGTTATTTTAGGAACATTTGCTTTCTCGATATTGTATAGCTGGATTTGGAAGATTGTTAGTATCTCAGCATTTAAAGGGCTCAATAAAATTATTTCTCGACGATAGTGGGACGATGTACCTGTCCACTCACCCCATAATTTGGTAAAATGATTAATGGTTGAGGAGGGAGTTGAAATGAAGAGAATGCCATTTGAACCACCGACTGATTATTACAATGAACAGTTAATCGATATTGATGAGCAAATATGCTCTTTGTTAAAAAAACGTAAGGAGATTTCGAACAATAACCCAGGTTTTCCACCTGATCATGTTATTTCTGAATGGGCTTTAAAGTACGATCTGTATGAGGATTACTTAAAATCTTTATTTGGATCAATGAGAATTGACGACCTGTTTAAACCTAGGATTGAACCGACTGGATTTAGAAAATACCTATCGGTTTTAAAAACGATTGAAAAAGGTGAACGTATATATACTGTAACTGTTATTCGACAGTATGAGAATGCTAGTGTAATAAAACTTTATATCGATTGGGATGGAACAAAGGACTTACCACCGGACCTAAATCATCATCACCATAATACGTTTGAATTGTTTGTAGGGGAAGATTATGATTGTAGGTTGGAAGGTGCAGGTGGGTCAACAGGTCATTATACATACAACTTCATTGTTTCTCCGCCGTTACCTGACGATATTTCAAAGCTGGAATTAATATTTAGAGAGTACAGTGACCCCTTTAGGGAAAAGCCAACAGGTCTTGAAATTGTTATGGATATAGAATAATAAACCAAAGAGTACTTTAATAGACATTCTAGCTGCAATTGAAGGCAGCTTTTTCTATTTGTACAAAGGATCAGGATTATACACTGAAAAGACGAGACAATTTTTTAAGTGACTAGGAGGAAAATGTATGGAAGAGCAAGAAAAAATAAAGATATTTGATGATAATAAGAATCTAATAGGTATAGCTTCTCGGAGCGATGTACATCGGATTGGATACTGGCATGAAGTGTTTTATTGTTGGTTTATCAGTAATGAACAGGGAATAGATTATATCTATTTACAGCTTCGTAGTAATAATAAAAAAGACTATCCTAATCTATTAGATATTACTGCGGCTGGACATTTATTAGCTGCTGAAACAGTTGAGGATGGAGTAAGAGAAATTAATGAAGAAATTGGGATAGATGTAGCTTTTGAGGAGTTAATAAAGTTAGGTGTGCTTGATTATTCTGTGGTGCAAGAAGATTTTGTTGATAAAGAACAAGCGAACGTTTTTTTATATAAGAGCGAAAATATCTTGGATGACTTCACTCTTCAAGTGGAAGAGGTTTCAGGGATAGTGAAAGCTAAATTTATTGATTTTTCTCAACTTTGGTTTGGTGAAAAAGATGAAATCGAAATCAGTGGATTTGAAATAAATGATGATGGAAAAAAGCAAATAATTAAAGAAAATGTAAGCAGGGATAAATTCGTTCCACACCCAGTTTCTTTTTATAAAGAAGTTATTCAAAAAATACACGAACACGTAGGATAATACTATCTATGTTTAATAAACGAGAGCGATATTTACCAATGGCTATTGCTTCTTCAACTATTGAACCATGGTTAGTGAAAGAAGGGATATGAATAAATGACATTTAAGGAGGAAGATTTGATTTTAAATAAAAAACACTCTAATTCTTTCCAAAACGGTCAAATACTATAAAAAGGGAGGGCAATACAGAATGGAATTCAAGTTTGGGGACAGTGCTATTGTTCTACCACCCTTACATATTACGATTATCGCAATAATAATTATCATTATTTTAGTAAGGTGGAGCAAGCAATTAGAAACACGACGTTTTACGGTTTTCTTTTACTTTCTGATAAGCACTTACATTGCTCCAATTTATTCTCACAGCACAAAAGAAGGTGTCTTTGAACTATGGATTCCCTTGGGATTTATAGTAGTTTTCCTTTACTTGATTCGTAGCAAGAGAAACCATCCATCCAAAATGAAAGCGAGTATTTTAGGGCTTAGCATAGCATTATATCAGTTAATTTTTCAATATGTTGGGGGTTTTTGATATTTCAATAACAGGTGCAATAGTACAATAATGAAGATCAATTTTTGGAGTTCTTATCAATTTTTCTGTTCTCAGTAATCGGGCTATATTGTTGAAATATGTGAATTGGAGGACTTTTTATGGAGAAAAAAACGGAACTAAAAAGAGCAATTGATTTTTTTATTCAAGGTGAGTTTTACTGTAGTCGCCAACCTAGGACCCAATTATATGATTACGATTCTATAAAACATCTTGCTCTTGGTACAAATGTTGATGGCAGAACTGATGAGTTCTTCGTTTATAATTCCAATCCTACTCACGTTATCGAAATCATAAATAAACAAGACATGAAAGAAGACTATTGGCTAACAGTGTTTTCTGATGAAAAACCGAATAGTTATGATGCGGAGGGATATATCATCAAAAATACAGAGTTTCTTATGATGTTAAATCTGGATAGCTGGTCTATTGAAATAGATAACAAGATCATCAAACGGGTCAAAACAGAGGAGGAGGCTCGACGTATCAATCATTTTTTCGAAAGGGATGTTATCGAGCTAAGAATATTAGAAGATCCAAATCTGCATTTTTATGTTGGTGAGGTGAACGGGCATCCTACAACATATGGACGTTATTTACTGTTAGATGAAACGGTATGTTTTTTGAGCGATGTATTTACTTCGAAAATTCATAGAGGAAAAGGAATGGCCAAAGCACTTTGCCGAAAAATGCTTATTGATGCCCAAAATGAAGGCGCCACCAAGAGTGTGCTCGCTTCTAGTCAAATGGGGCATCCTCTATATCTAAAATTGGGTTATCAAGATGTAACAAAAATGTGGGTGCTTACGAAGCAATCCTAAATAAGAGGGCGCGATAGTTTAATAAACTTTACTTTTCTTCTTCAACGATCCTGCGCATTACTGGAAGAACGGTACTGTTCTTACTTATTTAAGTAACGGTGTAATTAAGTTCAACAAGAAACCTACTTTTAAGGAATTTCGTCAAATTTAGTGGGGAGTATTATATTCCAATATTGGTATTATTGGTTTATCTATTTAGAAAGGAGCTTTCAGAAATGTTGGTTCTAGCCCTAGTTTTAGGTGGTTTAATGATTTACTTTTTAACACCATTAACAAGAGAAATGGATAGAAACTTTAAGAAATATTCAAATAAGAGCTTATCTGTCGCCTTAAAGAATAGTTTTATTTTTACCACGGTACATAAAAAGGCTATCTTTGCTTTGTTATTGGTAACTGTATCTTTGGTAGCAATCTGGTGGTCACACTTAGATATTGAATCCTATAATATCGCTCATGGAGGAGAAACGTTAATTGATCCAACCAAACAGGCAATTACTTATATGATAGGTGCTGCAAGCTATGCATTGGGAATCTACCTATTCTTAATAATCAAAAGAACCATAAAAATAATAAAGTCCAAATAAGGAAAGTGTTTTATTAACGGGAACGGGTTTTCTACGATAATTCAGGAAGGATTGTCGCTTATTTTTGTTGAAATTATTAAGCTCAGACGGGCAGGATAGTACAACTTTTACAATATTTGGAGGGATTTGTTCCTAATGAACTACAAAGATTTAATGAATTGTGATGGGGAGATTTTTTTAAAGGAAATTGTTGAACATGTTTGAACAACAGCTCTATAAACTAGTAGGGAAATCACCTAATATTTTTTTGATATTCGCTGTTATCATTATTCTATTTTACTCTGGAATTTCATTTGCATTCGTGATTCCTGGATTGAAGGGGTTCAATCTGTTTTTTATGATTTTTACATTATTGATGTATTTTGTGGCATCAAATGTATTTGTAGGTCTATTTAAAGATAGGAAATGGTTCGTTTTTATAATTTCTATGCTATTAAGTAGCCTTGGAATGGGGTGGCGTTTATGGCTCGAATGGGGAGAGTTTAGTCTAGTCGAACATATGAATCTAGCAGTTTACGTTGGTTATCCAAGTATAAATGCTCTCATCATTACAGTATTTTATAACATTAGCAGTTCCTATATGGAAAGAAATTTATCTAAATTTTAAATGGTATGATTAAGTAGGGAAATAATTTACTAAAACTAATAGGTAGTGCTAGAGAAATTAGACGACCAGTAATATGGTCGTCTTTTCTCTTAACAAAATATTAATATTACGTTTGGAATATTATGTTAGTATTGAATTATTGATCTAATAATACTAGAATACCGGAAGAAGTTGAAACAGACCTATGACAGAACAAAAAAATGATTCATTTCGTGATATGAATATTAAAGAAAGAATAGGAACAGTTGTCGGAATAGGACTTCTCATTATTGGGGTGGTCGGCTTTCTATTTGGGTTTTACTTTTTTGGAATGGCAGGGGTTTTTGAACTGCTTGGCGTTCAATATACATCTAGTTGGTCACTGGTTATTTTTGTTGTCAGTTTTTTTATTCTTGGCGTCATTGTAGAATTGTTCTTCAATGCAATCTTCAATCTGTCAGTCCGAAATATAACAGGAAAAGTAAAGTTGTTTTTGATTCGAATTAGTTTTGAAGGCATGTCGAAATTTCTAGTCCTTTTTATAGTGGATGAATTTATGAAAAGTATAACACTTTCCTTAGTGACGGAGATTTTGATTGCGTTAGTGTTTGCCGTACTAGAATCTGTTTTTGATGATAAGGATAAAGCTGCAAATATTGATAAATAAGGAACTTTATTCTACTTGGGGTTAATACAAAAAAATTATACAGGGGCGACTATCGTGAAAATCAATTATTCCATTGTGGATGTATTTTCAGAAGGAAAATATACAGGGAATCCACTTGCAGTTTTTAAAAATGCTAGACATCTTTCTGATTGCGAAATGCAGCAAATAGCCAAAGAAATTAATTATTCGGAAACTACTTTTATCACGTCTGATTTAAAAAATGACGGTGGTTTTGATGTGCGTATTTTTACACCGAATGAAGAGGTTCCTTTTGCCGGCCATCCTACTTTAGGAACTGCCTTTATCATTCAAAACGAAGTATTAGAGGAACCCTCTCAACAACTTATTCTAAATTATAAAGCAGGGCAGATACCAGTTTCATTTGATAATCAGGAAGAAGTTCTATGGATGAAACAAAATGTACCTACCTTTGGTCAAATTTTTGATAAGGAAATAGTTTCTGATGTTTTAAACATAGATAGCAAATACGTAGACGATAGGTTTCCTATCCAGGAGGTTTCGACTGGACTTCCAGTCATTGTTGTCCCCATAAAATCGTTAGAGGCTGTCAAGAAAGTAAACATTAATAGAGAAAAATATTTTAAGTTAATTGAAAAAACGGATGCAAAAGCTATTCTGGTTTTTTCTCAAGAAGTATATAAATCGGAAAATGATCTAAATGTTCGAGACTTTGCAGATTACTATGGTATTCCCGAAGATGCAGCTACAGGTAGTTCGAATGGGTGTTTAGCCGCTTACCTAGTTAAATACCAATATCTCAATAGAAGTGAAATTAACATTAGAGTAGAACAGGGATATGAAATTAAAAGACCTTCATTATTATTTTTAAAAGCAAATGAGAATAACGGGAAAATTAACGTTAATGTAGGCGGCAAAGTAGTAAAAATTGCTCAAGGTGAATGGTTTCTATAATACCCTTCCGTATTAATAACGGGTAGCAATAGCTGAATGGTGTTGTCTATACAGTATCTCCGATTGTCCAATAAGGATAGTCGCTTCTTGTAATAAAGTGCCTTAATTAGAGTGTGTTCTCTAATTATCCTAACCTGCAAAGTTCAAGCATTTTGGAATAACATCTTCTTCAATGGTAGAAAAAGCAGGGATTTAGATTAGTTAAATATAGAGAAACCTCTATCTTATATTGATATTATTTCAAAGTGAAATAATACAAGAACCCCTTACTATTCAGGAGGACTTGTATTAGTTCAGAAAATCTCTACTTGATTATTTAGTTAATTGATTCCTATCCTGCATTTGTGGAGGCTCTTCAAGCCAACCATTTTTAGCCATGAGTTTTCCACCCTCCGACCCATAAGTTAATATGTCTTTTGCTTCACTAATCATTTTTAATGGGAGGTCACTTCGTAAACTAAATGCTGTCCCTAATGCACTGCTTCCTAAACCAAAGCTACAAAAAAGGCTGGTACAGTACATCATTAGTTTATCTGAAAAAGGAGCTACCTTGGAGTCTGTTGCATTTGCCCCCCATGTTGAAGGTGGTTGAATATCACTTTGAAGAAATAATTGCGTATTATCAGTTACAATTTTTTTCGCCAATTCTTTTCCTTTTATGAAGTATTTTTTTACTTCAGGTTCATTGGCCACTTGTGCGAACCCGGTTATTAATTGCATACCAATAATATTTGATTCAATTGAGTGATATAAATGTGATACTTCTACTGTATTTAATGCTCGTTTTTCTGAAAATAAGTTAAAACCACTCATATAATTGGTTCCCTCTACAAACTCCACAGACTTTGGCATAGTTACTGCAGGAGGACGTGTTAAAACATCTTTTTCTTGTAAATAGTCCACGCATTCATCGTAAACACTTTGAGTAAATGCAGTTAATTCCTTATAGAGAAGTACGATATCTTTACGATATGCCATATTTATATGGAGAGTATGTAATCCCATGCTTATTTCTTGGAGCAGTCGAAGAAACATAATATCAAACATGTTGTCATACAGCTTAGGCACGCCAATATTCACATCTTGTTCCGTGTATCCAACAGGAATGACAGCACCTTCATTTTTGAAGATGCTTTTTATATCTTCTAGATAGTTAATAATTTTCATATGAGTATCTTGCATAATCTCTTTAGCTCGTTTGTCATCTGCTTGTTCTATAAAATATTCAAGCATTCTTTGTATCATTGTTTTTTCCTGATAGGTCATCCACAACGTTCCTAATTCACTTGAACTTAAAGCCTGTTTTTGAGTCATAATATTTGCCTCCATTTTTTATTTCCTCAAATAATAACCACTTTCATTGAACCTTAATTCGGACTAATATACACTTTATAAAATTTCCAACCAATAAGCCTGGTATTAAAGATAAAATTGGAAGAAACACAGGGCCAAATAATATTTGTCCTAATTTTAGTGAAGGAGAGTACATAAGCCCAATTGTTACAAAAAAAGCCCAAAATACAAAAGGAAGATAGGAATAAGGAGAAGTTTCTCCTTCAAGCATCCTTAAATGCATCCCACAAAGCAAACATATATAGACAGGGATAGAACATTAGCCATTGGTAATTTGTTACTTCGATTGCTTCTTTAATATTTCCTTGAAAGCTATACAAAATCACCATATTAAAATGACTATTAACATTAACGAGGAACTCCAAAAAAATTAAAACTATACCTTTTACCATTTTTCTGTTTAATAATTGAGCAAAGTCTGGTAGAGCTATTCTCCACAGAATAGCTTCTAACTTATCATTCATATAATTTTCCTTATCATTGGTGATAAATTTAATATTTACTACAAGACAAATAATATGTATTATGGATTTAATCTTCAATCATTCTTCAACTAAAAGGTGCTATACTTTAAGATCAGGCTGCCATAATGGTGGCTTTTTATTTAGGTCAAATGATAAATATTTAACATAAGGATTTCTTATCTGAGGTTGAATAAAAGTATTCATAAGGAAAGGAGCCAACTGGCTCCCCTAACTATGAAATGATTTCGAATCATCAAACTGAATAGTCTTCTCTTCCATAAGGTTGATTCAAAATGTAGGGTGTAAAGACCAGTAAAGTTGAACCAATTGCATTTCATACTTTAAATGTTTTTTATAAAAATAAATGTGTTTTTCTGGATCAATATGTTCATAAAACTTTGCCAAAGTTCCGTACAGACTGGTCTTTTGAAGAAGTTGTGCCAAACGTGGATCCACTAAAATATCTACTTTCGTTATGTGATCATGACTAACATATGCCTAGTAGGTTTTTGTGTATAGACAATTGTCACGAATTTTTAAGAAAAAAGCCCTGTTCTATTATTAATTGAGGTACTTTTACACGGAGGTTCTAGTGCTGAATCAAAACGATGACACATAAAAGAGCGATATTTTTTTGCTTTTATGTATCAATTGGGTTTCTCAATCAGAGCTGTCATAAATAAGTTTTTCTTCTTCAACTAAATAGCAGTTGTGCAGTTGAAGATCGATGTTTAACTTGTGTTCAACAATCGGGCCATAAAATTGAGCAACACCTTTTAATAAATCTGGATATTTAATAAAAAAAAGCTGCCAATAGATGCAGCTTTTTATTTACTCGCCCATTCATTCATTTTTTGTTTTTTATGAAATGTATGCTTTGTTCCCCATTCATGCATTGCGTGTAAGATTGGTTCCAAGCTCCTGCCGTATTCAGTAATCGAATATTCCACTTTAGGAGGAACCTGTGGATAGACAACACGCTGAATAATATCCTCGTTTTCTAACTCACGTAATTGATTAGTCAACATTTTTTGCGTGATTCCTGGCATTCTTCGTTTCAATTCACTAAACCTTTGAGTACCGTTCTTCAATAAATGCAATAAGATAATTGGTTTCCATTTCCCGACTAATATGCCTAAAGCATCTTCAACACGACAAAATTTTGGTTCTATATTCATTCTAATTACCCCTTTAGTATCTTTTTGTATACTATACCACTTTTAAGTGCGTACTTCTTTATTATTTCTTTACTGATTATAATAGCATTGTTAATAGATATTTGGAAGGGCGTTTCTATGGGAGAGTTAAAAAAATAAAAGTACGGGTATGGAACTTGGACGATATACATTAGGAGATTATTTGTTAACAAAAGAAAATGAAAAACCAATTACTGAATATCAGCGAACTAAAAATATGGTCGAAATAGCGAAAGTTGCTGAGGATGCAAGGTTGGATATTTTTGGAATAGGCGAAAGCCATCAACAACTTTTTGTCTCTTCTTCTCCACAAAATATAATGGCAACGCTAGTTGGAGTAACCAATTAAACTAAACTAATTAGTGCTGCTGCGGTATTAAGTAAACTTGAGCCAGTAAAAGTGTATGAAGACGCTAAAAGCAAGGAGGAATAAAAAATGAAAATTGTAGGATTATCCGGTTCAAAGGTAGGATCAAAAACGAGAACCGCTATGGAATATACGGTAAAAGAACTTACAGAGCAATATGCTGATATTGAAGTGACATTAATTGATTTAGCTGATTATGTTGTTCAGTTTAGTGACGGTCGTGACTACCGAGAATATGAAGGCGATACAAAATATGTGGCAGAAACGATTATGGATGCAGATGCAATTATTATTGGAACACCTATTTTTCAAGCATCCATACCGGCTACATTAAAGAATATATTTGACTTACTTCCTGAAAAAGCATTTCGTGATAAGGTTGTCAGTATGCTTGTAACAGCAGGATCATCAAAGCATTATTTGGTAGTAGAACAACAACTAAAACCAATATTGTCCTATTTGAAGGCACAAGTTGTTCAGACGTATGTTTTTATAGAAGAGAAAGATTTTTATCGAAAGGAAATCGTTAATGATGATACTATTTTCCGAATTCAACGGTTAGTAGAAGATACGGTTGTTTTAACTGAAACCTATACCAATATCTGGAAAGTAAAAGAAGAAGAATACGGTTTTTAATGAAAATTAATTCACAATATACCAGAATAATATCTAATAAAGAAATTCTACAGTGTACTTCAATTTTGCATTAAGAAAGTTTAATTATATGACTGAAAGGGGATTGCCTTATGAGCAAGACAAATCAAGAGAAGTTTGAATTTGGTATCTATACTTTTGGAGAAATAATTCCAGATCCTATTACTGGAAAAATGATTTCAGCGGAAGAACGCATTCAAAATATAATCGAGACAGCGAAGCTAGCCGATGAAGCAGGAGTGGATATCTTTGGCTTAGGGGAACATCATCGTTTGGATTTTGCGGTTTCAGCAACTCCTGTTGTATTAGCAGCGATTGCACAAGCAACGAAAAATATTCGACTAGCCAGCGCTACAACCGTATTAGGTACAGCAGACCCTGTAAGAGTGTTTGAAGACTTTTCGACGGTAGATTTAATCTCAGGAGGGCGTGCTGAAATCATAGCTGGTAGAGGAGCATTTATTGAATCGTTCCCTCTTTTTGGCTATGACTTGGATGATTATCATGAACTTTTTGAAGAGAAATTACAATTGTTACAAGAATTAAATAATCATGAACGTGTTACATGGCAAGGGAAGTATCGTTCGCCATTAAATAATAGCGAGATTGCACCTAGACCAAAACAAGATAAGATTCCTGTTTGGAGAGGAGTAGGAGGTACCCCTGCAAGTGCAGTTCGGGCTGGGCAGGCTGGGTTTGGAATGGCACTCGCTATTTTAGGAGGTAATCCTTTTTATGTAAAACCTTTAGTAGAAGCCTATCGTCAAGCTGGGATTTCGGCAGGACACGCAGAAGAGGATTTAAAAATTGCAATCACAAGCCATGGCTATATTGGCAAGACTGCAGAACAAGCTGTTAATGAATTTTACCCATATTATTCTAATTATATTAGAACGATGATGAGAAGAAATATTCCTAAAGATCAAGTGGCAGCAGCTGTTTCTAAAAACGATGCACTTGCTGTTGGAGGTCCTGAAGAAATCGTTGAAAAAATTCTTTATCAGCGCGAATTATTTGGTCATGATCGCTTTATTATGCAGCTTGATATTTGTCAGCCAATCTCCCAAATTGCTAGTGCAATTGAATTATTAGCTACTAAAGTAATGCCACTAGTAAGACAAGAAATAAAAAACAAATAAATTAAAAAGTTAATATTCTAGAATAGTGCGCTTTAATGAAGTAATGAAATAGCCCAATTTCTTATTAATTTACGGTGAAGTTGGGCTTTTTAGTATTGGTTTGAAATTTATAATAAGATCCTAAGATCCTGAAGGAGAGTTTGAAATTTTTATGAAAAAAAAATATATTCTAATGATAATAGCATTATTTATTGCCTCATTGAACTTGCGTCCGGCAATTAACTCAATCGCACCATTGCTCGAAACGATTAGAACGAGCTTAGGAATGAACGCCTCCGTTGCGAGTTTACTGACCTCGATTCCTGTTCTTTGTATGGGGCTCTTCGCTCCTGTAGCCGTAAAGTTCAGCGGAAAATGGGGTATTGAGCGGGTATTGGGATGGTCGCTGTTTGTTATCGGAGTCGGTACTGTTCTTAGGTTTTTCACGAATTCGGGCTCATTTTTGCTTATTACCGCTTTTATCGCGGGTATAGGAATTGCATTTGTAGGACCGCTACTTCCCGGATTTATTAAGCGCCACTTTCCGAAGCATGTGCCTTCGATGATTGCGATATACACGGTTGCGCTTACTCTGGGAGCAGCACTAAGCTCGAGCTTGATTGTGCCGATGCAGAATAGTATGAACTCTTGGCAGAGCGCGCTCGGGATATGGGCGGTAATCGCATTCGTCGCAGTGCTGTTATGGTGGTTGTTCGTTATGCGGCAAATTAGACCGCAAGATCATCCCGCTTCAACCGGCACGAAGACGAGTATGCCATGGACAAATAAGAAAGCCTGGCTACTTACACTGACGTTCGGTTTGATGGCTATGCTATTCTATTCAATCACAGCTTGGTTGCCACAGATTATTCAAGGGATGGGCTATAGTAAGTCCTACGCTGCAAGTGCTCTTACGATTTTCGTCGTTGTTCAGATTCCGATAAGCCTTGTTTTGCCGATCTTGCTTCGTAAATTCCCTTCCCGTCGCTTTTGGCTAATGGTTGCAGCGCTATTGGAACTCGTCGGGCTTGTTATGCTTGCGTACTCCATTGAACCGTGGGTTGCCACGATCTTTATTGGTGTGGGCGCCGGCGGATTGTTTTCTCTCAATCTACTACTGCCTTTGGACGCTACCGACAATCCGCAGGAGGCGGCTGCTTGGTCGGCCATGACTCAATCAGCGGGCTATGTGATAGGGGCAACTGGCCCCCTTATTCTTGGCTGGATTCACGATGCGACGAATAGCTTCTCAACAGCAATAGTCGGGCTAATTGTAATTAATGTAATGATGATGGTCGTGCAGACTGCCGCCACTACCATAAAAAGAAAACAACAATCGGAAGAAATTAATCGCAATTATAAAATATCATAATTTTAACAGACTTAAAGCTAAAAAAGGAGCATAAAAACAATATCTAAAGGTAAACTTGTTTTTGGACTTTGTGAAATATTGTACTTAAGCTAAACCAGCTAATAGTTT
>NZ_JBALOQ010000026.1:0-35166 GCF_036962705.1 Bacillus sp. JJ1562 | reverse complement strand
TTTTTCAGTGCCCTCGCAAAATATCGAGGTCATCTGTTAGCAGCATAGTCTCTTTTATTAAACTGTCCATATTATGGGTTATAGTTCAATATGATACGTCCTTTTTGTTTAGCTCAAGAAGCGATCGGCTCTCTGGTCTAAGCCAATCGCTTCGAAAGGTTGGGGTTGTCTTATACTTGTCGCCGATAATCGGGCGCCTTGCACTTTTTTTGAACTATGCTCCAGGCGGCATACCGGCATCATCAAACCTTCGTTCGAGATTAACGAATTTATTGTATTCCTTTACGAATGCCAATGAAACAGTTCCTACCGGGCCGTTACGTTGCTTAGCAATGATAATCTCAATGATATTCTTATTCTCTGATTCTTTATCATAATAATCATCACGATATAAGAAAGCTACAATATCCGCATCTTGCTCAATACTTCCTGATTCACGAATATCTGACATCATCGGACGCTTGTCCTGTCTTTGTTCAACACCACGGGATAGCTGTGATAAGGCAATAACCGGGACCTTTAATTCACGAGCTAAAGCTTTTAAGGAACGAGAGATTTCAGAAACCTCTTGTTGGCGGTTTTCGCCACTTCTACCGCTACCTTGGATCAGCTGAAGATAATCAATCAGAATCATCCCTAATCCACTTTCCTGCTTAAGTCTACGGCATTTTGAACGAATCTCATTTACACGAACACCTGGGGTATCATCAATATAAATTCCTGAATTTGATAAACTTCCCATTGCCATCGTTAGCTTACTCCAATCCTCAGGTGTTAAGGAGCCTGTACGTAGATTTTGTGCATTGATGTTTCCTTCAGCACAAAGCATCCTCATCACAAGTTGTTCAGCACCCATCTCTAGACTAAAGATAGCGACATTCTCATCGGTCTTTGTTGCTACGTTTTGCGCAATGTTAAGAGCAAAGGCTGTCTTACCAACAGATGGACGGGCTGCTACGATAATTAAATCATTTCGTTGGAATCCAGCTGTCATTTTGTCAAGCTCAGTAAACCCTGTTGGGATTCCCGTAATATCACCTACACGATTAGTAAGGGTTTCAATATTATCATAGGTTTGGACGAGAACATCTTTAATATTTTGGAAAGCACCCGCATTTTTACGGTTTGCCACTTCCATAATGTTTTTTTCGGCCTCAGTTAAAAGAGAATCAACCTCGTCTTCGCGTGAATAACCGTCCGTTGCAATCGTCGTTGCCGTACGAATGAGTCGACGTAAAATTGATTTTTCCTCAATGATCTTCGCATAGTATTCAATATTACCGGCTGTTGGTACAGAGCCTGCCAAATCACTTAAGTAAGAAACTCCACCAATTTCGTCCAAAATTTTTGCATCCGCTAACTCAGAAGTAACCGTTACAAGGTCGACCGGTTCACCTTTATCCGAGAGACTTAGTATCGCTTCAAAAATCTTCTGGTGGGCTGTCCGATAAAAGTCTTCTGGAATCAATAATTCTGAGGCAAGAGTAAGTGAGCTCGGCTCTAGAAAAATCGCACCTAAAACTGCCTGCTCTGCCTCTATATTTTGCGGAGGAATACGATCAGCAAAAATGTCACTCAACTATTCTCCACTCCCTTTATTAGTAAGTTCATAATTTTTTTAGTCTATCTATCTATTATACTTATTTCGGAATAAAAAAGCTTGTTATACGAAAAAATGTGATCTTGTATGTAAACAAAACCACATTTTTCATTCTATCTGTTTTCCCTATTCTTTTTCAATGGAAATTACTGTTCTTTGACATGTACCTTCACAGTTGCTGATACTTCTTGGTGTAATTTGACAGGTACATTTGTATAGCCTAATGCCCTAATTCCATCTGGAAGATCGAATTTACGCTTATCAATTTTGAATCCATGCTTTTTCGCAAGCTCGTCGGCAATTTGCTTACTAGTTACAGAACCGAATAAACGACCGCCTTCACCTGCCTTTGCATGCAATTCAACTGTTAGAGTCTCAAGCTTTTCTTTCAATTGCTTTGACTGGGCTAATTCTTCTGCCGCTTCTTTTGATTCTTTATTTTTCTTTGCTTCTAGTGTTTTCATGTTTGCTGGTGTCGCTTCAATGGCTAGGTTTTGCTTCAATAGGAAATTGTGTGCATACCCATCAGATACGTTCTTCACTTCTCCTTTTTTTCCTTTACCTTTTACATCTTTCAAGAAAATAACCTTCATTCCTTGGTACCTCCTTCTAAATACTCATCTATAACCAAAAGTAGCTGTTCTTCTGCTTCTTCTATCGTTGTATCAACTAATTGCGTAGCTGCATTTGTTAAATGACCTCCGCCACCTAAACCTTCCATAATCAATTGTACATTGATCTCTCCTAATGAACGAGCACTGATCCCAACTCGTGAGTCATGCCTGATCGAAATCACGAATGAAGCGACTACATCATTCATCGTAAGCAATGTATCTGCTGCTTGAGCAATCATCACTTGGTCGAAAGTCTCACTCTCTTCCCCTTTTGCAATCGCAATTCCACTTTTATAAATAAATGCTGACTCAATAAGTCTTGAGCGCTTTTTAAAATGATCCATATTTTCTTTAAGGAATTTCTGTACAAGGACAGTGTCCGCACCATGAGCGCGTAGATAGGATGCCGCATCAAATGTTCTTGATCCGGTTCGAAGCGTAAAACTCTTTGTATCGACAATAATTCCCGCAAGTAAAGCAGTCGCCTCAAGCATATTAATTTTCTTTCGCTTTGGCTGATATTCAAGAAGCTCTGTAACCAACTCCGCTGTTGATGATGCATATGGCTCCATATAAACGAGTAATGGTGATTGAATAAATTCCTCGCCGCGACGGTGATGGTCGATAACCACTACTTTATCAATTTTTGTTATGAGTTTTTCCTCAATGACGAGCGATGGCTTATGGGTGTCAACAACAACGAGCAGCGTATCGTTTGTAGCTATTTCAAGAGCTTGTTCAGGTGTAATAAAATACGACCAAAGCTCCGTATTTTCCTTCACTTCCTCAAGTAGACGTCCAACACCTGAATCAATTTCATTTGAATTTAATACAATGTAGCCTTCTTTATGGTTCATTTGTGCCACTTTTAAAATCCCGATGGAAGCCCCTACTGCATCCATATCAGGGTATTTATGGCCCATTATAATGACTTTATCACTGTCTGTGACAATTTCCTTTAATGCATGAGAAATCACGCGAGCGCGGACTCTAGTACGTTTTTCCATTGGATTCGTTTTGCCACCATAAAACTTAACCTTCCCATTTGGAAGTTTAATGGCAACTTGGTCTCCACCACGTCCCAATGCTAAGTCCAAACTTGATTGTGCTGCAGCTCCTAGTTCCGGAAGTGTTGGAACCCCAATTCCAATCCCGATACTTAAGGTCAGTGCTACACTATCCTTTGCGGTAGTTTCCCTCACATCATCCAAAATCGTAAATTTTGTTTTTTCAAGGCTTGATAAGATTTCTTCATTCAACACTGCAATAAATCGCTCAGATGAAGTCCTCTTTAAAAACACACCATGTTCAGTTGCCCATTCGTTTAAGATTGACGTAACCTGGCTATTTAACGAGCTTTTCCGTTGATCATCCATCCCCTGGGTTACTTCATCATAATTATCTAAAAAGATAATCCCTAATACGGTTCGCTCAGCCTCATACAATTGCACAATTTCCATTTGTTCAGTAACATCAAAGAAATAAAGTAGGCGTTCTTCTCTCCTTATAATGACCTTAAATTTCTGCTCATTTAATGTGATTGTTTCACTTTCAATCTCTTGCTGAATTAGTGGAACAATTAGTTCCTCAACATCATATAGAGATCTTCCTACCAGTGTATCAGCATCAAGAAAGTTCGATAAATAGGCATTAGCCCACTCAACCTGAAACTCCTCGTTATAAAGCAATATCCCAATTGGCATTTCCATTAACGCTTCTTCGCCAACTTTTTTTAAGCGATACGAAAGGGTCGAGATATAATGCTCCATTTCCTTTTTTAAAAGTGAGTTTGCTTTTAATAAAAAATACACAATGAGTCCAAGGAGCAGAAAACATGCTAACCCAATCATCCAATGAGAAAAAATGAGAATTGCACTAAAAATACTTGTAATCACAAGCAATGCATAAATAGGATAGCGAAATAACTTCCTTTTGTAAAAGTCTGGCATGTATTTTCAGCTCCTAAAGCTTTGTTTTACTTCTTTCCACTAATTCGATTTCGCAGTTGAAATCCTAAGTCAATTATACCTAAGATTCGAATAATATAAAGAAGAAATGGCGATAAGACTGTCAATACAATTGGCACAGCCTTTGTGATTCCTTTTTGATGACAGAAATAATAAATGAAGGACAAGCCTTGAATCACCATAAACAACTGCAAAACAAAAAAGAGATTTAAAAAGGCGGTATACCCAAACGTGCCCTTTTCCATTTCAACAAAGCTTAAAAGTAAGATCAGTAAGTAATACCATAAAATACTTTTAGGAAAATTAATATCACGAAACGGTGGGAATGGATTCATTTTCACTTTAAGTCGTATAAGCACCGGTTTCATTGCTACAACCGTTACAAAAGCTAAAAACATCGCAATTAAAACAAACATGCTTGGGATCATGTATTGTATCATCTCAATTGATTCTTCCAGTTGTGCAATGACCTCTGTATTTACTTCTCCTCCTGTTGCCCTCATTATACTCTCAGCCATGGCAAAAGATTCCCGTGAGCTTTCTCGAATCAAATCAATGACATCAATTTGTAGGATCGAAATCGCTGTTACATACAGTAGCACGATCGAGAACAAATACGACAAACAGGAGCCTAAAAATAGCTCGATTCCACTTCTTCCCCGGTTAATTAGTTCGCCTAATAAGATCCCCGAAATTCCAAACACAATCGTATGTATAATCCCAAAGACAGAACCTAGTAGCCCTGATAATAAAAAGGCAATTAGAATAAATAGCAATGACTGCTTTACTCTATATTTCACGGTAAACAGGATAAATGGAATGGGCAAAAGGAATGAAAACACGATTCCAAGTAGTGGGATATATAAAGTAAGAAGTAATAGTACACTATATACTGCTAAAAGCATGGCGCCTTCTGTTAAAGTTTTTGCGTTTTTCAAATTTTCACCTCAACTTATATTACAACCCTCTAAATACAAGAGCTAGTTTTTACAATCACCTTCTATTTTAAAGATTTACTAGAAAGTCTTCAACTTTTTGACTTCCACAAGATATGGTGACTTCGACGTTTGACACAGGACTTGTCAGTCTTTATTCAAAGTTCCTCCTGTGACTGAAACTTTTTGTTTTACTTTTCCCTATTTTCTATTATGATAGTAATCATATGATAAAAACGTAACCACAAGGGGAGCAATTTTGCTGAGAGTGAACGTTCGAGTTCAGACCCTTCGAACCTGTTAGTTAGTGCTAGCGTAGGGATGTGAGAGTTACCTGAGAACTAATACTTTTATTAAAGTTGTTCTCCTTTGGGGTACGTTATTTTACAACATACTTCAAGGGGGATTTTTTTATGAGAAACACAAGACTACAGGCAATGATCGAAGCTGCAATTTTTGCAGCGTTAGCCCTAATTTTGGATCTACTTCCATCAATTGATATTACACCAGCCATATCCATTTCAATTGCTATGGTCCCTGTTTTTATCATTGCATTAAGATGGGGTATAAAAATAGGAATGTTATCCGGGTTGTTATGGGGACTACTTCAGTTAGTATTTGACCCATGGATTGTACACCCAGTTCAAGCCATTATGGAATACATCCTTGCCTTTTCATTCATTGGATTAGGAGGTATATTCAAGTCAATTGTGCAAGAAAGTCTAAAAAACAATCAAAAGCCAAAAGCAATTTTTGCTATTACTTTTGCAATATTTATTGGTAGTCTCGCACGCTATTTTTGGCATTTCCTAGCAGGCTTTCTCTTTATTGAATACTTTGCACCAGAAATTCAAAACCCAGTATGGTACTCCTTCACCTTTAACGGAATAACAATGCTAGCAACATTTGCATTATGTACAATCGTATTATCAATCCTAATCATTGCTTCACCTCGTTTTTTCGTACTAAAAAAATAGGAACCACAGGGACGGTTCTCTTGGTTCCTAACGAAAAATTAATGCAAAAAAGCGATGACCGCATTTGACGATCATCGCTTTTCTATATTATTCACCAGATACATATGGTAATAATGCCATTGTACGAGCACGTTTAATAGCAACAGTTAATTTACGTTGGTATTTTGCACTTGTACCAGTTACACGACGAGGTAATATTTTACCACGCTCAGAAACGAATTTTTTAAGTAAATCTACTTCTTTGTAATCGATGTGTGTAATTCCATTAGCTGTGAAGTAACACACTTTACGACGCTTTGCACGTCCACCTTTACGTCCGCCTGCCATCGATTTTCCCTCCTTTTTTATGTTTTGATTTATACGATTGACTTACAAATTAGAACGGAAGATCGTCATCTGAAATATCGATAGGCTGTCCATCATTTGCAAATGGATCTTGGTCTACTCTTGTAGGTCCTTGGTTTTGATTTGGGTTCTGACTCTGTCCAAATGGAGAGTATCCACCTTGGCCACCGCCTTGATTGCCACCCTGGTTGCCACCATAGCCACCTTGATTGCCACCATAGCCTCCGCCTTGGTTTCCACCAAAGTTACCTCCACCGCTGCGCTGTTGGTCATTCGCATTTCTAGGTTCAAGGAACTGAACACTTTCCGCTACAACCTCAGTAACATATACGCGTTTGCCATCCTGACCTTCATAATTTCTTGTTTGAAGACGACCATCGACGCCTGCTAAGCTTCCTTTCTTTAGGAAGTTTGCCACATTTTCGGCTGGTCGGCGCCATATGACGCAATTAATGAAGTCAGCTTCACGTTCGCCTGACTGATTCGTAAATGTTCGATTCACTGCAAGTGTAAAGGTTGCAACTGCAACTCCACTTGGGGTATATCGTAATTCAGGATCCTTTGTAAGTCTCCCAACGAGAACTACGCGATTCATCATCAGAACCATCTCCTTAACAGGATATTGAAACAGAGTCTATACTCTATAAAAATTCTTATTCTTCTTCTTTAACAATGATATGACGGATAATGTCTTCACTGATCTTCGCTAAACGATCGAATTCGCTAACAGCTTCAGCGTTTGACATTACGTTAAGAATCATGTAATAACCATCGCGGAAATCATTGATTTCATAAGCTAAACGGCGCTTACCCCATTCTTTTACGTTTGTAATCTCCGCACCATTGTCAGTTAAAACGCCATTAAAACGCTCAACTAAAGCCTTTTTCGCTTCATCATCAATGTTTGGACGGATGATATACATAACTTCGTATTTTCTCATCACGTTACACCTCCTTTTGGACTAACGGCCCTTTATCTAAAAAGGGCAAGGAGCAATTATTTCAATTACTCACAGAAAAATATTATACCACATGAATAAATTGTAGGCAAGAAATCTTTAAAATAGAGAAAACCACAAAACGAATACTTCGTTCTGTGGCTATTCTCAACATTCCTTATACATTAAATCGGAAATGGATAACATCTCCATCTTGAACAATATATTCTTTCCCTTCAAGACGTACCTTACCTGCTTCACGAGCAGCATTCATCGAGCCACCTGCAAGCAAATCTTCGTACGATACCGTCTCCGCGCGAATAAATCCTCGTTCGAAATCAGTATGAATGATCCCTGCACACTGTGGTGCTTTCATTCCTTTTCTAAACGTCCACGCTCTTACCTCTTGTACACCAGCTGTAAAATACGTAGCAAGGCCTAATAAATGATATGCAGTACGAATCAATTGATCAAGTCCAGATTCCTCAATACCAAGCTCTTCAAGGAACATTGCCTTTTCTTCCCCTTCAAGCTCCGCGATCTCTGACTCAATCTTCGCACAAACAACAATGACTTCAGCATTGTCCTTTTGTGCAAACTCACGAACCAATTGAACGTACTCATTTGAAGAAGGATCCACTACATCATCTTCACCAACATTAGCAACGTATAAAACTGGTTTACTTGTTAGTAAATGCATGCCTTTTACATACTTCATTTGTTCATCCGTAAATTCAATTGCACGAGCCGGCTGTTCAGTTTCGAATGCTTCTTTTAAAATCACTAGCACCTCATGCTCTGCAACAGCATCCTTGTCCTTTTGCTTTGCAAGCTTCCCAACACGGTCAATACGCTTATCTACTGATTCTAAATCAGCTAAAATAAGCTCTAAATTAATTGTCTCAATATCTGCAATTGGGTCGACCTTACCTGCTACGTGCGTAATATTGTCATCTGCAAAACAACGTACAACATGACAAATCGCATCCACTTGGCGGATATGTGATAGGAACTTATTACCAAGCCCTTCACCTTTACTAGCACCTTTTACAATCCCTGCAATATCCGTAAATTCAAAAGTAGTTGGGACAGTCTTTTTTGGTTGTACTAATTCTGTTAATTTATTTAAACGCGCATCCGGCACTTCAACAATCCCCACGTTTGGGTCGATTGTACAGAACGGATAGTTCGCTGATTCTGCGCCTGCTTGTGTAATTGCATTAAAAAGAGTTGATTTCCCAACGTTTGGAAGACCAACGATACCTGCTGTTAACGCCATTGATTTTTCCACTCCTCTTATCCGTAACATACTTACTAGCCTTCAACAATTATAGATATTCCTTGTAAAAAACACAAGCCGTTTCGGCTAGAAACGGCTATCGGATGAATACCCAATATCTTATTCGTTCACCTTCTCGATTCCAACAAGGCAATCATATAACGTACTACCAAGTCCATTATCGGATACCTGATGAGAAGTAAGTTGATTCACACTGCCACCAAAGATATGCCATTGTCCTTCATCGATACACACAATATTCGTGGCTGAATCCTTTAAAATCTGGACCTTCCCTGAAATTTCACCACGATCATTAAACACCCTGACCATATCATTTGGCTCAAGACCCTTTTGTTCTGCAATATCCTTTGAGATTTCAACCTTTACCGATTGCAATCCTTCAATCAAATGATAATTTTGTGAATGATTAGAGCGTAAAGGATGAATTGTTAATAATGAATATGGATATCTTTTTGCTAAATCTTGGTCTGAATGAATTGATTCCCTCGGATATGAAATTTTCAAACGCCCATCATACCCTTTTATCTCTCCCAGAGATGAGGTGAACTCAAATTTTCCAGACTGGGTTGTAAAGTGAAAATCATGCCATGGAACAAGCTGTACTGGAAGCGGAACATGGCTCTTCTCTTTAATTAATTCCAAAGTAATTCCTTTATCCTGTAATGAACTTAATCCCATTTTTATATATTCTTCTCTTGAATAGTCGAAATCTTCTCCAAAGCCAAGCCTTTTTGCTAATTCCGTCCATATCCATACATCTGATTTTGCTTCACCACGAGCTTCGACTAGCTTTTGACCATAATTGACAAAGTGATGGTACATGGACGAATAGTAAATATCCTCTTCCTCAAAAACAGTTGCTGATGGAAGTACATAATCCGCTAACCTTGCAGTATCAGTCATATACTGTTCTAGTACAACTACTGTGTCTACTGACTCAAAGGCTTCCTGCACAAGGGCTGTATTTGGTACCTGTGTTAATGGATTCCCACATGATACCATGATCATCTTGATTGGAGGCTCTGAAGCCGTTAAGATTTTTTCCGCTTGCTCAGTCATTACAAATGCTCTTGATTCTTTCTTCCTCTCCGGAAGTGTCAATGCCGCACTATCAAAGCTTTGGCCAACCTGTGTATTTCCAAAATTGGCACCACCACCAGGAACCCCAACATTCCCACTAACAGCAACAAGAGCATCAATTAAACGGATTGTATTTCCTCCATTTGCGTAACGCTGCATTCCTAAGCCCATATAGGTTGTTGTTGGACCGTTACTATAAACGTGAGCTAATTTTGTAATTGTTTCACGTGGAACATTTGTCACTTTCTCGATGTGTTCAATTGAAACGGAATCAATTATATTTACTAAGTCTTCAAAACCAACTGTATAATTTTCAATAAAGTTTTTATCCTGTAGTCCTAAGCGAAGCAATTCCTTCATAATTCCAATCGCCAAAAACCCGTCCATTCCTGGGGTAATGGAGATATATGAATGTGCAATTTTAGCCGTACCATTATAAATGGGATCAATGACAATTATATTGACACCCTTCTTTTTCACTTCCTGTAAATAAGCGAATAAGTGGATATTCGTACGTGTTACATTTCTTCCCCAAATAATTACATTTTTACTATTATATATATCCTCAGGGGCATGGCTAGCTGCATTTCCAAAATCCCAATTTTGGGCTTCAATGCCTGAACCCCAACATATGCTACCAATTAATTCAGTCGCACCACCAAAACAATTAAAAAAGCGATCCGGAATCTTTGTTAAAAGTCCTCCATTTGCATAATCATGGCTATGCAATACTGCTGTGGATCCATATTTCTGTTTCACATCTAAAAGTCTCGCTGAAACTTCCGTTAAAGCTTGTTCCCACGTAATTCTTTGAAACTCTCCATCTATTTTTTTCAAAGGATAAAGAATCCGCTCATCAGAGTTTGTTCTTGCTTCCAACATACGACCTCTACCACAAATTTTCCCCTTCGTAATCGGATGTTCTTTATCACCATCAATTTTTATAACTTTCCCGTCTTCCACTTCTACGACAAAACCACAGCTATCCCAACAATTTAACGGACATGCAGATTTAAATGTGGTCACTTCACTCATCTCCCCACATAGTTCCAAATATCATATCCCCTATTATAAATGACCGCTTTAAAAATTCTATAAAAATGATTCACCACAACCAGCCAATTTTAGCCATCAAAAAAGCATGAGGCTTTATTCCTCATGCTTTACTAAAATCTTTTTTAGTTTTCGACCAAATTCTTTTCGTGGAATGAGCACACTATGTGCACAGCCCTCACATTTAATGCGAATATCCATCCCTAATCGAATGATTTTCCATTTATTTGCTCCACACGGATGAGGTTTCTTCATTTCTACAATATCATGTAATCCGTAGTCTTTTTCAACCATGACATTCACCCTTTATCCTTGTTATATGTTGTATTGTAACAGGAATTCATTTTAAATTGTAGCGATTTACAATTGGATAAAGCAAAATTACCGCTAACAAATATAAATTCGCAATACCATATAAAGGATATAAAATCGAAACGAGGGTTGAAAAACCAAAAGTCGTAAAAGGCACCATCAAAAGTATTAAAATAAAAGCAATTATCCACAGTGGCATTTTCATTTTTTCTTTAAATCGTGTGGATAATCCTAATAATCCCGATGCAGCCGTTGTGAATATCGCACCAAATAAAAGAATGGACATGATAAACACGGCTATGTAAGGGAAACCTTTCAGGATCACAAACAACGGAATTTCATATAGCATGATTTCCTGTGCTACTTCAATGAGAGCCTCATTATAAATAAAGGTAATAACACCTAAAAACAATCCACTTCCAATACTTGCAACCCAGGCCTCCCCTTTTGATTTCATTTCCTTCCCAATCGCACCTAATACAGCAACAAGTGGTAAAATATTTAGTGCTGTAAACGTAAAGGCTGACGGCCAATTGCTCTGTTCATGGAGAACAAAGGATAATTCCTTACCACTCGATGATAAGAAAATATACAGAACCGTCACTAAAAAAATAATTAAGGCTGGAATAACCACCATATTTATTGAGATTAAACCATTTATATTCCATAAAAAGACCAAAACAAGTAGAAATCCAAATAGGATGATCCCCCACCAAAACGGAATACTAAACAATTCTAAAGTAGCACCACCACCTGCTAACATTACGACTGTGGTAGAAAACAAGTATAATATCGTAATCACATCATACACATGGGAAACCTTTTCCCCCACTAATTCTTTTAAAACTGGAACAAAATGTTCTGCTTTTTTTTCATAGCTAATTTTCATAATGATATAGCAGCAAATGATAAAAATGAATGTAAAGAAAATAATGGCCAAGCCACTCTGCTCACCATAAAACTGCCAAATCTCTCTTCCAGACGCATAACCTGCACCAATCGCAGTACCTAAAATCAAAAACATCCACCGAATCCCTGCCTGAAACATGCAATCCCCCCATCACTTATGGTCCTTCAATCTAAATCGAACATATTGCAAATCTAAGATTCTTTTTTATTCAGATGTATAGAATTTAAGATTCTTCCGTATACTGTTACTACAGTTAAAAAGGGGTGAAACCTATGAATCTACGATACAAATTATTTGACCATCTAAAAAATGAACCTTTTCGCATTCCACATGATCAAGAACTAGCTGACCACCAAATTGCCCAAAAAATTACTTCAATGCTCCCATCTACGACCAATCAACAAATTGTTATATTTTGCATCGGTACAGATCGTTCCACTGGCGATTGTCTTGGACCTTTAATCGGTACAAAAATCACCGAAAAAGGACTGTCCCACTTTCATGTATATGGCACATTGGACGAACCTATTCATGCAGTTAATCTTCAAGAAAAAATTGAGGAAATAAATCAGAGATATTCAAACCCTTTTATTATTGGAATAGATGCCTGTTTAGGTAGATTAAAGAGCGTGGGGTCTATTACTATTGGAGAAGGGCCAATCAAGCCTGGTGCGGGTGTAAATAAGGAATTAACCCCTATTGGAGATATGCATATAACTGGAATTGTAAATGTGAGTGGATTTATGGAGTTTTTCGTCCTCCAAAATACGAGATTAAGTTTAGTAATGAAAATAGCAAATACCATTTCTAGTGGCATTTGCAAGGCAGAATTTGGATATCTTCGAAAGATAGAACTCGATCCAATTGAGAATGATCGTTTTACCTTATAAAAAAACCTCTTCAATGTTAGAAGAGGTTTAAAAAATAGATTGTGCGAAGTTGGTGATTGAATTCCAATAATAAATTACTGCTACGATAATAGCGACTACTAAAATACCAGGTAAAAGATTGGCAACACGTATTTTGGTTATGCCTAATAGATTTGTTCCAATTGCGACAATCATTAATCCTCCTGCCCCCGTCATTTCGACAATAAACGAGTCCATTAGCCCCGCAGGAACCCATTTATCAATTTGTGTCGCAAATAAAGCGATAGAGCCTTGATAAAGGATGACTGGCACTGCTGAAAACAGTACACCAACACCTAGCGTCGTCGACAATATTAAACTTGTAAATCCATCTAGAATGGACTTTGTATAGAGAACACTGTGATCATTCCGTAAACCACTATCAAGTGCCCCAATGATTGCCATTGCACCAATTACAAATATCAAGGTAGCTGTAACAAAGCCTTTTGCAATCGTGCCCTCACCTGAAGAAGAGCCAACCTTCTTTTCTATCCAGTTTCCTAACTTGTTTAATTTATCTTCAAGGCCCCACCATTCGCCGAGAATACCTCCAAATACTAAACTAAAAATAACAATTAAAAACTGTTCACTTTTTAGTCCCATTTGAATTCCTAATAAACAAACAGCAAGTCCAATTCCATGCATAACAGTTGTTTTTACCTTTTCAGGAATTCTGTGCAGTACCTTACCTAATAAGGTTCCGGCTGCTATACACAACCCATTTACGATCGTCCCTAATAGAACCAATTTTCATTTCCCCTAGTTATATTAAAATTTGCAAGTAATAAAAAACACTGCACGGTCTTATTTTAGAAAATAAAAACATGCAGGTTTCCTATTGTCATTATGAGATTTTTGGTGTTTCTAACAGTTCAAGAATTCTTTCAAGGTCTTCATTTGAAAAGAATTCAATTTCAATTTTTCCTTTTTTCTTCGTTTGATTAATCGTGACAGATGTACCAAAACGTTCGCGAAGGAAGGATTCTTGTTCTTTAATAAAGATATCCTTTTCCTTTTTTGGTGGCTTAGATGTTTCACGTGGAACATTTTGATTCACTTGATTAACCAATGCTTCTAATTGACGAACATTAAGCTCTTCTGCAATGACCTTTTCAACAATCGCATTCAATTTTTCCTTCTTTTTTAGTCCTAATAATGTACGTCCATGTCCCATGGACAATTTCCCTTCTGAGATCAAATTCTGTACATGTTTAGGAAGTGACAAAAGACGAAGATGGTTTGCAATATGTGGTCTGCTTTTTCCTAATCTTTTAGCAAGCTGCTCTTGGGTGACTTTTAAATGGTCTAGTAAGGATTGGTAAGCAAACGCCTCTTCTATTGGTGATAGATTCTCACGCTGAAGGTTTTCGAGTAATGCAATTTCCATCATTTGTTGCTCGTCTAGCTCTCGAACAACAGCAGGAACTGTGTTTAGCTTTGCTTCCTTTGCGGCACGGTAACGTCTCTCACCCGCTACAATTTCAAAGCCTTTAATGCTTTTTCGAACAATTAAAGGTTGTAAAATTCCATGTGTAAGAATGGACTCCTTTAGTTCAGCAATTGCCTCTGGCTCAAATGTCTTTCTTGGTTGATACGGATTCGGACGTAATTGATTCAGTTTAATCTCTTGAACAACCTCTTCTTTCCCTACTTCTTCCATCGTTGGGAATAAAGCATTAAAACCTTTACCTAACCCTTTAGCCATTCACAATCACTTCCTTTGCAAGATCTAAGTATACTTCAGCACCTCTTGATTTTGGATCATAGATGATGATCGGTTCCCCGTGACTCGGAGCTTCACTTAATCGTACATTTCTTGGAATAATTGTTTGATACACTTTATCTTGGAAATACTTTTTCACTTCTTCTATGACTTGAATACCTAAGTTTGTTCTTGCATCAAGCATCGTTAAAAGTACTCCATCAATCATTAAATCTGTATTAAGGTGTTTCTGAACTAAACGAATAGTATTTAATAGCTGACTAAGCCCCTCAAGTGCGTAATATTCACACTGAACGGGAATAACCACTGTATCGGAAGCTGTCAACGCATTTAACGTTAACAGACCTAATGATGGTGGACAGTCAATAATAATATAGTCATATTGGTCTCTAACTTCATCTAAGGCTCTTTTCAGACGAACCTCGCGAGAAATTGTTGGCACTAACTCAATTTCAGCACCCGCTAATTGGATCGTTGCTGGAATCATATATAAATTTTCAACTGTCGTTGGAACCGTAACATCCTTCGCTTCTACATCATCAACTAGCACATCATAAATGCATTGATCTACATTTGCTTTTTCTATACCGCAACCACTTGTTGCATTCCCTTGAGGATCGATGTCGACAAGTAAAACCCGCTTTCCGACATAGGCTAAACACGCACTAAGGTTAACAGAAGTAGTTGTTTTTCCTACTCCACCCTTTTGGTTAGAAATTGAGATGATTTTCCCCACGATGTCACCTACTTTCAATTATAAACTACTTATTCTACATTTTTTTACAAAGTGAGGACTTTATAAAACTATCACTTTTACTATTCTATCATGAAAAAATGATAGGGTTTAACTTTTTTTATAAAAAAATACGCCTTGGCGTATTTGCGCCCGGAATTTTTCGAGTTCACTCGAAAAATTCACTTTGAAAATTCGTGGCATCTGCCGGAGGCTTTAACTTTATTCAGTTCCCAACTGAATAAAGTTAAATGTTTCACGTGAAACATTTCCTATAACAAATTGATTATATTTGCTGATGTAACTTTCAAAAAATAGTTTTATAGAACTAATTCAAAAAAAATTCCCTTACCACGTAAGGGTAAGGAAATGGATTGGTTTATTTATTTTTAGGGATTCGAATTGTAAATTGGAAATATTCGTCGAATTCTTCTTCTTCCGTATTTAAATTGACGCCACTTTCCTCGACCATCGTTAATGATTGACGAATTGTATTCATAGCGATTCTCATATCGCGACTAACTGCTTTGAATTTAGGCCTTGGTCGTTTTTTCTCCTTTTCTAATTCAAGGGTTTTATCGACGCGGTCCTCTGTTTGCTTAACATTTAGCTCTTTTTCAATAATGTCATGCATAAGCTTAATTTGTTTTTCTGGATCCTTAAGAGGGATCAACGCTCTCGCGTGACGCTCGGTGAGCTTCTTTTGCATAAGCATTTGTTTGACTTCTTCAGGCAACTTCAATAAACGCAGCTTGTTGGCGATTGTCGATTGACCTTTCCCTAATCGCTGAGCTAACGCTTCTTGAGTAAGATTATGTAATTCTAGCAATCTAGCATAAGCATACGCTTCTTCAATCGCTGATAACTCTTCTCGTTGTAGATTCTCGATTAACGCAACGGATGCAGTTTCTGCATCATTAAATTCCTTAATGATTCCTGGAATTGTCTCCCATCCAAGAGTCTGTACGGCTCTCCAACGTCGTTCTCCAGCAATGATTTCAAACTGATTATCAGCAAATTGTCGAACAACTATCGGTTGAATAATTCCATGTGTACGTATGGTTAATGCAAGTTCATTAATTTTATCCTCTGCAAAAACAGTTCTCGGTTGATATCGGTTTGGAACAATCTCATTTATCGGAATTTGTCGTACTTCCTCCAGGTGTGTCTCTTCATCATCTATTGAATCCTTTAATTGTGTTTCTACCACCTGTTCTTGATTCACTTGTTGTTTATCATCTTTTTCACCGATGCTAAATAATCGTGAAAATGGATGCTTCATAATTCCACCACCCCTTAGAACTCCCACTATTACAAATTCTATACTTTCTCTCTCATTCCTTCTATTATAACATGGATTTTACAAAAATCTTACTATCTTTCTACTAATTCACAAGGTGAAAAGGATATAAAATGTAATAAAATCGTTCACCACAAGAATCAAATACGCCAAGGCGTATTTGCGCCCGAGTTTTCTCGAAAAGTTACATTTGAAAAATCGTGGCATCCGCCGGAGGCTGCAATTTTATTAAGACGGGGTTAAAATCCCGTCTTAATAAAAGTTACATAATGGGTGAACGATTTGGTGTCCCCGGTTTTCGAGGGTATTTTTTGGGTGTTGATTTCTTCTTCTCGATGATTACAATATTTCGATCACTATTTTCAATTGGCAATAAAAAGTGATGTACCTCTTTTATGTTGCCACCTAGTGTTGTGATGGCCTTTTTTCCATCCTCTAGCTCTTCTGATACAGAAGCAGCTTTCATCGCAATAAATGTTCCATTTACCTTTACAAGCGGTAAACATAATTCACTTAATACAGACATTCTAGCAACAGCTCTTGCCATCACAATATCAAAGGATTCACGAATTTCTCCTTTTTGCCCAAAGGTTTCGGCTCGATCATGATAAAATGTCACATTTTCAAGTTGAAGCTCCTTAGAAAGCTCGTTGAGGAAAGTAATTCGCTTTTGGAGTGAGTCTACAATTGAGATTTTTAAATTTGGAAAACAGATTTTTAGAGGGATACTTGGGAAGCCCGCACCCGCTCCTACGTCACAAATCGAATATTCCTTTGTAAAATCAAAATAAAATGCAGCTGAAACCGAATCGTAAAAATGCTTTAAATAGACCTCAGGCTTGTCTGTTATCGCCGTAAGGTTCATTTTTTCATTCCATTCAACTAATAATTTAAAATAGGTTTCAAACTGATTTAGTTGGGTTGGAGAAAGAGAAATCCCCTTCTCCTCCAACATAGATGTAAATAAAGAAGTGTCCATATTGTGTTTCCTTCCAATATTAATCAAATGCACCTCGACGTTAGTTAACGCGGGCAATTTTCCCTTGCTCAAGGTATACGAGTAGAATGGAAATATCAGCTGGATTTACACCTGAAATCCTTGAGGCTTGAGCAAGCGATAAAGGATGTACCTCTTTCAAATTCGCTCTTGCTTCATTCGCTAAACCAGAAATGGCATCATAATCAATGTTTTCTGGGATTTTTTTGTCTTCCATCCGCTTTAATTTATCAACTTGCTGTAAGGATTTTTGAATATATCCTTCATATTTGATTTGAATCTCAATTTGCTCTGCTATATCAGGATGAATCTCTTGATCACTAGGAGCTAATTTGCGAATATGCTCATACGTCATCTCTGGTCGTTTTAATAAGTCAGAAGCTAGAATACCATCCTTCAATTCACTTCCACCAACAGAGCGGATAAGTTCTTGTACTACGTCAGTTGGTTTAATTCGAATGCTTTGAAGACGTTCCATTTCTTGTTCAATATCTGCTTTTTTATCTAAAAACTTTTGGTATCGATCTTCTGGAATTAATCCCACCTCATGACCGATCTCGGTTAAACGTAAATCTGCATTATCATGACGAAGAAGTAAACGATATTCCGCACGAGAAGTTAATAAACGATAAGGCTCAGCTGTACCTTTTGTAACTAAATCATCAATGAGTACGCCGATATAAGCATCTGAACGGCTTAAAATGACTTCCTCTTTATCAAGGGCACGGCGTCCAGCATTAATACCTGCCATAATCCCTTGGGCTGCAGCCTCCTCATAACCAGACGTTCCATTAATTTGCCCTGCTGAATAGAGGTTGTTAATTTTTTTCGTTTCAAGTGTTGGCCAAAGCTGAGTTGGAATAATGGCATCGTATTCGATTGCATATCCCGGTCTCATCATTTTTGCATTCTCAAGGCCCGGAACGGATGCAATCAATCGATGTTGAACCTCTTCAGGTAAGCTTGTAGAAAGTCCTTGAACATAGACTTCCTGCGTGTTTCTTCCTTCTGGTTCAAGGAAAATTTGATGTCTCGGCTTATCATGGAATCGAACTACCTTATCCTCGATTGATGGGCAGTAACGTGGTCCACTACCTTTTATCATCCCAGAATACATAGGAGAACGATGTAAATTTGCATCAATGATTTCATGTGTTTCTTGACTTGTGTATGTTAACCAGCATGGAAGCTGATCGGTTATATATTTTGTCGTTTCATACGAAAAAGCTCTAGGTGTTTCATCACCAGGTTGAATTTCTGTTTTACTATAGTCAATCGTATGACTGTTAACACGCGGGGGTGTACCTGTCTTAAAACGGACTAAATTAAGGCCTAACTCCTCAAGATGCTCAGACAACTTAATAGACGGTTGTTGGTTGTTGGGACCACTTGAATACTTTAATTCACCCAGAATGATTTCACCGCGTAAAAATGTTCCTGTTGTAATAACAACTGTTTTGGCATGATATGTGGCACCTGTATTCGTTATAACACCCTTACACACATCATCCTCAACAATTAAACGTTCAACCATTCCTTGAACAAGTGTTAAATTTGGTTCATTTTCTAACGTTCTCTTCATTTCGTGTTGATAGGAAAACTTGTCTGCTTGTGCACGTAAAGCACGAACGGCAGGACCTTTCCCGGTGTTCAGCATTCTCATTTGAATATGTGTTTTATCTATATTTTTAGCCATTTCACCGCCCAAGGCATCAATTTCACGAACAACCGTACCTTTTGCAGGTCCTCCTATGGATGGATTACATGGCATAAATGCAACCATATCTAAATTTATAGTAATCATCAGTGTTTTGGCACCTAGACGTGCTGAAGCTAATCCCGCTTCACTGCCTGCATGTCCTGCACCAATGACGATGACATCGTAATTACCGGCATCATAGCTCAATGTTACTTCCTCCTCTTGCAAAAACTTCTACTTCCCTAAACAAAATTGTGAGAATAGCTGATTGATTAAACTTTCATGAACAGCATCTCCGACAATTTCTCCTAATAGCTCCCATGTTCTTGTTAAATCGATTTGAACCATATCAATTGGTAGATCGGACTCTACACCCGAAATAGCTTCTTCAATTGATTTTTTCGCTTGTGTTAACAAAGCAATATGACGAGAGTTAGAAACATATGTTAAATCATTCGCTTCGACGTTTCCAGTAAAAAATAAGGAGGATATAGCTTCTTCTAAAGCATCTACTCCTTTTTCCTCTAGTAAAGAGGTTGTAACAATGGGATTAGCCTTAGCAAGCTCCTTAACCCTTTCCATATTTATCTTTTGCGGAAGGTCTGTTTTATTAATAATAACGATTGTTTCCATACCTGAAACAGCTTCAAATAAACGCTCGTCCTCTTCCGTGAATTCATCTCCATAGTTTAACACAAGTAAAATAAGATCAGCTTTTTTCAAAACCTCACGCGAGCGCTCAACACCAATCCGTTCCACGATATCCTCAGTTTCACGAATTCCCGCTGTATCGACAAGACGTAATGGGACACCACGAACATTGACATATTCTTCGATTACATCGCGGGTTGTCCCTGGAATATCTGTTACAATTGCCTTATTTTCATGAACTAGACTATTTAATAAAGATGATTTTCCAACATTCGGCCTACCTATAATAACAGTAGATAAGCCTTCGCGTAAAATTTTCCCTTGGTTTGAGGTTTCTAATAATTTTATGATTTCATTGCGTACTGTGTTTGCTTTTTCAAGTAGCACACGATGGGTCATTTCCTCGACGTCATCATATTCTGGATAATCAATATTGACTTCAATATGTGCTAATGTTTCAAGTAATTCCTGACGTAAACGATTAATAAGGGTAGATAATCGACCTTCCATTTGTCCAATTGCTACATTCATCGCACGATCGGTCTTGGCACGGATTAAATCCATTACTGCTTCTGCCTGTGAAAGATCTATCCGACCATTTAAAAAGGCGCGTTTTGTAAATTCACCAGGTTCAGCTAGTCTTGCCCCATTTGTTAGGACGAGCTGAAGGACACGATTAACAGATACAAGTCCGCCATGGCAATTGATTTCAATTACATCCTCTCTCGTAAAGGTCTTAGGTCCTCTCATCAAAGTTAGCATTACTTCCTCTACGACTTGGTTCGTATCTGGATCTACAATATGTCCATAATGAATCGTATGTGACTCAACCTCTTTTAGATTTCTCCCTTTAAATACTCGATTTGCAATATCAATTGCTTCATCCCCACTTAATCGAACAATTGCAATTGCTCCTTCTCCCATTGGAGTTGAAATGGCTGCTATTGTATCAAACTCCATATTCTCACCTTCTTATATATAAACATTTCCATTTGATTCGTTCTGTTTTTCGACAAACTGAAAACTGTGAATAACTTTTTGGATTTTCTTTATTACTAGTATTACCTATTTATCCACAAGGAAAACAAAACCTCGTTATTCCCAAAATAAACTACACTCCATTTTATCTTATCCACATGTGAATAACAACAAGGAAGAACTCACCATCATGCAACAATAAACCTAAATTTCTGTACTATAACAACTCGTTCTTTAAAAAGACCAAGTACATACCTCTCTTAAAAATGGCACAAAAAAATCCTAGGCAAAAATGCCTAGGATTCTTCTTTATTTAATCTGCAGGTGAAATCACGATATGTCGGTTTGGATCTGAACCACTTGAAGATGTTTTAACCTTTGCATGATTCGCAAGGGCTGTATGAATAACCTTTCGTTCGTACGAAGGCATTGGCTCTAATTTGACATCTTGCTTCGTTCTACTTACTTTATCAGCAAGTCTATCGGCCAATTGGACCAAGGTTTCTTCACGACGGCCTCGATAATTTTCAGCATCGACCATAATGTTCAAATAATGATCTGAAAATCGATTCGCAACCAATTGAGTTAAATACTGTAACGAATTTAAGGTTTGGCCCCTTTTTCCAATTAAAACAGCCATTTTTTCACCAGATAATTGGAATATCACATTCTTTCCATTTCGTGTAACATCCAATTTTGCTGAAACTCCCATTGTTGAAACGACCTTTTCTAAAAACTTCTGCGCTTCTTCAACAGGGTCAATTTTAACAGTTACTTTTACAACCGCTGGCTTTGTTCCAAAAATTCCAAATATCCCTTTTTTACCCTCATCGATGATCTGTATTTCGGTGCGGTCTCTTGTTGTGCTTAGTTGAGCTAAAGCTGATTCTACTGCTTCATCGACGGTTTGCCCTGTAGCAGTTACTTGTTTCACTTTTTGGCTCCTCCCGCATCTCCAGATTTAGCTGCCCTAATATCTGGACCTTTAATTAAATATGTTTGAACAATCATAAAGATATTACCCACTACCCAGTACAATGATAAAGCTGCTGGGAAGCTGATCGCAAAGACAACGATCATGATTGGCATTAGCCATAGCATCATTGCCATTTGTGGATTGTTTTCCATACCCATCATTGTAATTTTTTGCTGGATAAATGTTGTCACTCCAGCTACTAAAGGAAGAATATAATATGGATCTGCTTCACCTAGGTCAAACCATAGGAAGTTATGATTAGCAATTTCGCCTGTTCTCATAATCGCTTGGTAGAAACCAATTAAGATTGGCATTTGAATCAATAATGGGAAACATCCCGCTAATGGATTAACACCATGCTTTTGGAATAGCTGCATTGTTTCTTGTTGTAGTTTTTGTTGTGTTGCTTGGTCTTTTGAGCTGTATTTTTCACGTAGTGTTTTAAGCTCAGGTTGAATTGCTTGCATTGCCTTTGAACTTTTCGTTTGTTTAATCATTAATGGCAATAACGCAAAACGAATTAAAAGGGTTACAATGATAATGGATAAACCATAGTCATTATTAAAAAGTTCAGCAAAATAAGTAATCAGCCAAGATAATGGATAAACAAAGTATTTATTCCAAAACCCTGTACTTTCTGCGGTAATCGGTTCATTGATTTGAGCACACCCAGATAATAGTAGAATCAATCCTATTAGCGCACTTATTATTAATATTCGCCTTTTCAACAACTTTTCCTCCTAGTTCTAAATATCCTAAAGGTAAATATATAGTGTAAAACATATTCATTCGAAGAAAAATCAATATGTATCCTTGTATTCTACCATCTTTATAGGAAAATTTCTTTCTTTCCTTTGAAAAAAGTCGACTATTTTTGGATCTTTTTTAACACTTTTGCCACCTTTAAGACATGAAGCAAGCTTTTTTTAACTTCTTCATAGTTCATTTCGGCAACAGGCTTCCTGGCAATAATCACATAATCCTTGATTTGAACCAGATCTTTGTGTTCAAGGAAGAATTGACGAATCAATCGTTTTATACGATTTCGTGTAACAGCGTTTCCAATTTTTTTACTTACAGATAAGCCAATACGGAAATGTTCTAGCTCTTCCCTATGGTAGACGTAAACAATAAATTGCCGATTGGCTGAAGATTTTCCCGACTTAAACACCGTTTGAAAATCTTGATTCCTTTTTATACGGTATTCTTTTTTCATTCTTTACAACTCCCGTACTACAAAACAACGTTAATTTTCCAGATCCACTACTCTTAACTTAGTATGGGCATAAGAAAAATTGAAATAAACTTATTTATTGAAAAAAAGACCACTGAGCTTTCAGTGGCCTATGCTGATAATACTTTTCTTCCTTTTTGACGACGACGAGCAAGTACTTTACGTCCGCCTTTAGAGCTCATACGACTACGGAATCCGTGAACTCTGCTGTGTTTACGATTACTTGGTTGGTATGTTCTTTTCATTATATGACACCTCCCTGAGGAATTAACTCTCAAAATCAAATACGCCTTGGCGTATTTGCGCCCAGATTTTTTCGAGCGTACTCGAAAAGCTTCCACTAAAAATCTGTGGCATCCGCCGGAGGCTTTAACTTTATTCAGCCAGGGTTTGAACCCCCACTGAATTATACTCTCTTTGCATTCATCCTCCACTTAAAGAAGTAAGGACTTCTGCTGAATAAAGTTAAACATCAGACAGTCTTACTAATTATAGTGAAAACCCGTAAAAAATGTCAACCTTATTTGAAATACTATATTTTGGATAGCAAATAATCATATGGAAAAAAGTAAGTTTGACGACTGTAACTAATCCCCTTAAATTTACTCATAATTAAAATTCCATCCTGCGACGCACAGGAATTGCTAGTGTCGACTTTGCCACAGATCGTGGCGATTTAAGTCGGCCAATTTTTCGTTTCTAGGTAAGCCGCCTCCACTTTTCTTTGTTGCCAGCTTCAACGCCTAGAAATTCGAGAAGCTTTACCTCCTCTGGCAGAGGCAAAAAGCGCCTCTTTGTCGGAGCCTCCGGTTTCCTCATTTCTGAGCGAGGCACTTCAGCTTTTCTTTGTTGTGGATATCTTTTTCGACAGTTTTTTTTAATCCACAACATTTATCGACAAGTTTTACACATCATCTTGTGTTGTGGATAATTATTTTCCACAAGGTATAGATATTGTGGATAAGTTTTCAAAAACCATTGATTATATAGTCATTATTTGATATTATAGTTTTGTTTTCACTCGTAATAAGTTATTAACATTTTTTATTTATCCACAGAATGTGGATATCATGTGGATAGATTTTTACACATTGTGAATGAAGACTTGTCCACAATCAGTGGATTATGTCGAAAAGATGCTTTTCTACTATATTATATAGTTATTCACAAATTATAAAGAGTGTATATTTATAAATCCCTATTCATTTAAAGAAAAAGAATTGCATAAGGCCTTATTTTTATACATTCGATTATTCATACTTAGTAAAAATGAGCTAACAAAGGAGGGATATTGTTGGAGAATATTGCAGATTTATGGGCAAAAGCACTCCAGGAGATTGAAAAAAAATTAAGCAAGCCCAGCTTTGAAACATGGTTGAAATCAACAAAAGCACATGCCCTACAAAAAGATACACTCATTATTACGGCTCCCAATGAGTTTGCTAGAGATTGGCTAGAATCAAGATATCTGCATCTTATCGCTGAAACGATTTATGATTTAACCGGTGCAGAACTCGGAATCAAATTTATTATTCCTCAAAATCAACTAGATGCAGAATTCGAATTGAAAACACCTGAGAAAAAAGCTACGAAACAAGATGAACCAGCTGAACACTCTCAAAACATGCTAAATCAAAAATACACATTCGATACATTTGTAATTGGTTCTGGTAATCGCTTTGCACATGCTGCATCCTTAGCTGTTGCAGAAGCACCAGCAAAAGCCTATAACCCACTCTTTCTATATGGTGGTGTCGGATTAGGAAAAACCCATTTAATGCATTCGATTGGCCATTATGTTCAAGAGCATAATCCAAATGCTAAAGTGGTCTATCTATCATCAGAGAAATTTACAAATGAATTCATTAACTCCATTCGGGACAATAAAGCTGTCGAATTCAGAAACAAATACCGAAATGTCGACATCTTACTTATAGATGATATTCAATTTTTGGCCGGAAAAGAATCAACTCAAGAAGAATTTTTCCATACATTTAACACTTTGCATGAGGAAAGTAAGCAAATCGTCATTTCGAGCGACAGACCGCCGAAGGAGATTCCAACCTTAGAGGATAGGCTTCGTTCCCGCTTCGAATGGGGTTTGATTACCGATATTACCCCTCCTGATCTTGAAACAAGAATTGCGATTTTACGCAAAAAAGCAAAGGCAGAGGGACTTGATATTCCAAATGAGGTCATGCTCTATATCGCGAACCAAATCAATACGAATATTCGTGAGCTTGAGGGTGCGCTTATTCGTATCGTTGCGTATTCATCTTTAATTAATAAAGACATGAATGCAGACCTTGCTGCAGAAGCTTTGAAAGATATTATTCCAAGTTCAAGACCCAAAGTGATTACGATTTTCGAGATCCAAAAGGTTGTTGGACAGCATTATAGTATTAAACTTGAGGATTTTAAGGCGAAAAAACGTACAAAGTCGATTGCCTACCCTCGCCAAATTGCGATGTATCTTTCAAGGGAAATGACCGACTCCTCTCTGCCTAAAATTGGAGAGGAATTTGGTGGGCGTGATCATACAACGGTTATTCATGCTCATGAGAAAATCTCAAACCTATTAAAGACGGACACTCAATTACAAAAACAAATAAATGAAATCATTACCCAATTAAAAGGTTAAGGTAAAAAGGTTTCATCTTTTAATTTGGACAAGTACTTGTAATGTGAATACTGTGAATAACTTCTTTGTTGTTGCGCACAGTCTATCCACATGTGGATAGACTGTTTTGATTTGTTTTATTCGAGTTATCCACATACTCACAGGACCTACTAGTACTTCTACGATTTTTCTTTTAAAAAATAAATATATATAACTTAAAAATGTATTCGCATGAAGTCAAAAATAGAACTATTTTTAGGAGGATTTTTGATGAAATTTATCATTCAAAGAGACTATCTTGTTCGAAGTGTTCAAGATGTAATGAAAGCTGTATCGTCAAGAACAACCATACCAATCTTAACAGGGATCAAAATTGTAGCCACAACTGAAGGCGTAACTCTTACAGGTAGCGATTCTGATGTTTCAATTGAATCCTTTATTCCTACTGAAGAAGCTGGAAATGAAATTGTTGAAATTAAAGAAACAGGAAGTATTGTTTTACAGGCTCGTTTCTTTAGTGAAATTGTTAAAAAGCTTCCTAAGGATACTGTTGAAATTGAAGTTCATTCAAACCTACTCACGATTATTCGTTCAGGAAAAGCTGAATTTAATTTAAATGGACTTGATGCTGATGAATATCCACAATTACCACAAATTGAAGGTAATCAAGGATTTAAAATTCCTGCAGACTTACTAAAAAATTTGATTCGTCAAACGGTATTTGCAGTATCAACTTCTGAAACTCGCCCTATTTTAACAGGTGTAAATTGGAAGGTTGAAAATAATACACTACATTGTATTGCAACCGACAGCCACCGACTCGCAATGAGAACAGCAACGATTGAAACAGAGGATGATGGATCTTATGGTGCTGTCATTCCAGGTAAAAGCTTAAACGAGTTAAGTAAAATTTTAGATGATACTACAGATTTAGTAGATATCGTCATAACTGAGAACCAGGTACTATTTAAAACAAAACATTTATTGTTCTTCTCTCGTTTATTAGATGGGAGCTATCCAGATACGTCTAGATTGATCCCTACTGAAAGTAAAACGGAGATTATTTTAACGACGAAGGGATTTTTACAATCCATCGATCGCGCTTCTTTACTAGCAAGAGAAGCAAATAATAATGTCGTGAAGTTTACAACTTTACCTGAAGGTGTTGTCGAAATTTCGTCCACCTCCCCTGAAATTGGAAAGGTAAATGAGGAAATACAAAGTAAATCAATCGAAGGTGAAGAATTAAAGATTTCTTTTAGTGCAAAATATATGATGGATGCATTAAAAGCGATAGAAAGCTCTGAAATTCGAATTAGCTTTACTGGTGCAATGAGACCATTCTTTATAAAAGCACTTGATGACGATACAGTCTTTCATTTGATTCTCCCAGTGCGCACTTACTAAGATAAGAAGAACTACTAGGCCGTAAAAACCTAGTAGTTTTCTTTTCTAGTTATGGTTTCTTTAGTAAAATAAAAGAAAGAAGGCGAAAAAGATGGCGAAGGAAATAGAAATTTCGACAGACTTTATCACATTAGGACAGTTTTTGAAGCTTGCAGAAGTCATCCAATCAGGTGGAATGGCAAAGTGGTTTCTTGGTGAGCATGAAGTCTACGTAAATGGAGAGCTAGAAAATCGCCGTGGAAAAAAGCTAGTAGATAAGGATGAAGTAGACATTCCTGGCTTTGGAACGTTTGTCATATCAAAAGCTTGAGCAGCGAGGGATTGCCCTCGCGCTTGTGCGCAAAGGGTGAATCCATTTGTTCATTGAAGAAATAGAACTAACGAATTATCGAAACTATGAAAAATTATCCGTACAATTTGAAAATAAAGTTAATGTCATACTAGGTGAAAATGCACAGGGTAAAACAAATGTGATGGAGTCCATCTATGTTTTAGCGATGGCTAAGTCACATCGTACCTCAAATGATAAAGAATTGATTCGCTGGGATGAAGAGTATGCTAAAATAGAGGGTAGGGTTCAAAAAAGGAACGGTCCCCTATCCTTACAGCTTGTGATCTCTAAAAAGGGTAAAAAAGCAAAAAGTAATCATTTGGAGCAGCAAAAGCTGAGCCAGTATGTTGGACATATGAACGTGGTCATGTTTGCCCCTGAGGATTTAAATCTTGTCAAGGGAAGTCCACAGGTGAGAAGACGATTTATTGATATGGAAATTGGTCAAGTGTCGGCTGTTTATTTACATGACTTAAGCCAATATCAAAAGATCCTTCACCAGCGAAATCACTATTTAAAGCAGCTTCAAACTAAAAAACAACACGATCAAACTATGCTTGATGTGTTAACCTCACAATTAATTCAAGCTGCGGCAAAAATTGTCAAAAAACGATTTGAATTCCTTATTTTATTACAGAAATGGGCCGAACCCATCCATCATGGAATCAGTAGAAGGCTCGAAACGCTTCAAATTGAATATAAACCATCGATTGAGGTATTAGAAACCGCTGAATTGTCGAAAATGGTAGATGTATACGACGAAAAATTTGCTAAAATAAGAGAGAGGGAAATTGAAAGAGGCGTTACATTAGCGGGGCCACATCGGGATGACCTTGCATTTTTTGTGAATGGAAAGGATGTCCAAACCTTTGGATCCCAAGGCCAGCAACGTACGACAGCCCTATCGCTGAAGCTAGCAGAAATAGAATTAATTCACTCAGAAATTGGGGAATACCCAATTTTATTATTAGATGATGTTCTATCGGAACTGGATGATTTTAGACAGTCCCATTTATTAAATACAATCCAAGGCAAAGTGCAAACCTTTGTCACAACAACAAGCGTAGAGGGAATCAATCATGATACATTGAAGCAGGCTGCAACTTACGCCGTTTCTGCAGGAGTCATAGCAAAGCTTAAATGAGGTGATGAAGTTTGTTCATACATTTGGGAGAGAATGTAATGGTTCGTTCATCAGATGTCATTACGATATTAGATCGACAGCTTTTAAAATCCTCCTCTATCGTTAATGAGTTTTTAGATGTACAAAAAGACAGAGTGGTAGAATTGTCTAATGGAAACACAAAGTCAGTAGTGGTAACTGTTGATAAAGTATATTTCTCACCATTATCTTCTAGTACATTAAAAAAACGTTCACAGCATGTATCCGATTTTGAATCGATTTTAGAAGAAGTATGAGGATGATAGCTGCTTTAGGAGCTCGTACTTTTTCGTTAATATAAAGTGTAGGTGATATTGGTGGCAATGGAAGAAAAAGAATTGCAACAGCATGAATATGATGAGAGTCAAATCGAGGTTTTAGAAGGTTTAGAAGCCGTAAGAAAACGCCCTGGTATGTATATTGGTACAACATCTGGAAAAGGATTGCACCATTTAGTATGGGAAATCGTAGATAATAGTATTGACGAAGCATTAGCGGGCTATTGTGATGAGATTAATGTCATCATTGAAGAAGATAATAGTATTACCGTAAAGGACAATGGACGTGGGATTCCGGTCGGGATACAAGAAAAAATGGGACGTCCAGCTGTAGAAGTCATTATGACTGTACTTCATGCTGGTGGGAAATTTGACGGCGGCGGTTACAAGGTTTCTGGTGGACTACACGGAGTTGGCGCATCTGTTGTTAACGCCCTTTCCACAAGCTTAGAGGTATATGTACACCGTGATAGTAAAATCCACTATATTGCATTTGAACGTGGTCATGTAGTAACTGAGTTAAAAGTTGTTGGAGAAACGGATTATTCTGGTACTACAACACATTTTAAGCCAGATGGTGAAATTTTTACTGAAACACTAGAGTATGATTTTGATACACTTGCAACTCGTCTTCGTGAGCTTGCCTTCTTAACAAGAGGTGTAAAAATCACAATCGAAGATAAGCGTGAAGAAAACAAACGTAAGGAATACCATTACGAAGGTGGAATTAAGTCATACGTTGAACACCTTAACCGTACAAAAGAAGTGGTTCATGAAGAACCAGTGTTTGTTGAAGGTGAAAAAGAAGGGATTGCAATTGAGATCGCCCTCCAATATAACGATAGCTATACAAGTAATATTTATTCGTTCGCTAACAACATTCACACCTATGAAGGTGGGACACACGAATCTGGATTTAAAACAGCCTTAACGCGGATTATCAATGACTATGCACGTAAAAATAATATATTTAAAGAAAATGATGCCAATTTAATGGGTGATGATGTTCGAGAAGGACTAACAGCTATCATCTCTATTAAGCACCCAGACCCACAATTCGAGGGGCAAACAAAAACAAAGCTCGGAAACAGTGAAGCAAGAACGATAACTGAATCTGTGTTTTCTGAGAAGTTTGAAGCATTTTTATTAGAAAATCCTTCAGTTGCCAGGAAGATTGTCGAAAAAGGAACCATGGCTGCAAGAGCACGAATGGCCGCGAAAAAAGCACGTGAATTAACAAGAAGGAAAAGTGCGTTAGAGATTTCGAGCCTACCAGGAAAGCTTGCTGATTGTTCATCAAAGGACCCTTCCATTAGTGAACTTTATATCGTTGAGGGTGACTCGGCGGGTGGATCTGCAAAGCAAGGTCGTGATCGTCACTTCCAAGCAATCCTGCCACTTAGAGGGAAAATTCTTAACGTTGAAAAGGCAAGACTCGATAGAATTTTATCCAATAATGAAGTACGTTCCATGATCACAGCATTAGGAACAGGTATTGGAGAAGATTTTGATATTTCCAAGGCTCGTTATCACAAAGTTGTCATCATGACCGATGCTGACGTTGATGGTGCGCATATTCGGACTTTATTATTGACGTTCTTCTATCGCTTTATGCGTCAGATTATTGAACATGGATATATCTATATAGCGCAACCACCTTTATATAAAATTCAACAAGGTAAACGTGTTGAATATGCGTACGATGACCGTGAGCTTGAAAAGTATTTAGCAGAAATGCCAAGTAATCCAAAGCCGGGTATCCAGCGCTACAAAGGTCTTGGAGAAATGAATCCTGAGCAACTTTGGGAAACGACTATGGACCCAAGTAACCGTGCTATGCTACAGGTTAAGCTTCAGGATGCAATCGATGCGGATGAAACCTTTGAAATGCTCATGGGTGATAAGGTTGAACCTAGGCGTAATTTCATTGAAGAGAATGCACAATACGTGAAAAACTTAGACGTATAACGATTTAATGCAGGATAGTGTTGTTACTATCCTGTGTTTTGGTTACATAATTGAATGGGTTAAAATAAGAATCCGGATTTATCCCGTATTAACTGGCAGTAAGACCCCCACTTCAAGACTTTAGGTAAAGCCAAAGAAGTAAAAGTGGTGAATCAACTCCCAGTAAATGCCCGATTGGTTCGACTAACATTCAGTGGGAAAGAAAACCCCCACTGAATGAAGTTTCACTTTATTTTATACCCTTGATAAGGGAGGTTTCTTTTTATGTCTGAAAGTCAAAATTCACAAATTCATGAGATCAATATAAGCCAAGAGATGAAAACATCGTTTTTGGACTATGCGATGAGTGTAATTGTGTCACGTGCCCTACCAGATGTTCGTGATGGTTTAAAGCCGGTTCACCGCAGGATTTTATATGCAATGAATGACTTAGGTATGACGTCTGATAAAGCATATAAGAAATCAGCGCGTATCGTAGGTGAAGTAATTGGTAAATACCACCCACATGGTGACTCTGCCGTTTACGATACAATGGTTCGTATGGCACAGAACTTTAACTACCGTTATATGCTAGTTGATGGCCATGGAAACTTTGGTTCTGTCGATGGAGATGCAGCAGCAGCAATGCGTTATACGGAAGCACGTATGTCCAAAATCTCAATGGAGCTTTTGCGCGATATTAATAAAGACACCATTGATTATCAGGATAACTACGATGGTTCAGAAAGAGAACCTGCTGTTCTCCCTGCACGGTTCCCTAATCTATTAGTAAATGGATCAGCGGGTATTGCTGTAGGTATGGCAACGAATGTCCCACCGCACCAATTAGGCGAAGTTATTGATGGTGTTCTAGCAATCAGTCAGGACCCTGAGATGACGATAGCGGAGTTAATGGATATTATTCCTGGCCCAGACTTCCCTACTGCTGGTCATATTCTTGGTAGAAGCGGGATTAGAAAAGCCTATGAAACTGGAAAAGGATCCATTACCCTACGTGCAAAAGTTGAAATTGAACAAATGAAAAATGGTAAGGAAGTTATTCTTGTTACAGAACTTCCATACCAAGTTAACAAAGCAAAATTAATTGAAAAAATTGCCGAATTAGTACGTGATAAAAAAATTGACGGCATAACTGACCTTCGTGATGAATCAGACCGAAACGGTATGAGAATTGTGATGGAAGTAAGAAGAGATGCTAATGCGAATGTCCTTTTAAATAATTTATATAAACATACTGCATTACAAACAACGTTTGGAATCAACATGCTTGCCCTTGTGGACGGGCATCCAAGAGTCCTAAATTTAAAACAATGCTTACAATATTACTTAGACCATCAAGTCGTTGTAATTAAACGTAGAACAGCGTTTGAGCTTCGAAAAGCTGAAGCAAGAGCTCATATTTTAGAAGGTTTACGTATTGCGTTAGATCACATTGATGAAATAATTACGCTAATTCGTGGCTCTCAAAATACAGATATTGCGCGCGAAGGCTTAATGACAAGATTTAATCTATCCGAAAAACAAGCTCAAGCGATTTTAGATATGCGCTTGCAGCGTTTAACAGGATTAGAACGCGACAAGATTGAGGGAGAATACCAAGAGCTTGTAGCACTAATTGCAGAATTAAAAGCAATTCTAGCAGATGAAGAAAAAGTACTTGAAATCATTCGCGAAGAGCTACTAGAAATTAAAGATCGTTTTAACGATACAAGACGTACTGAAATTCTATCCGGCGGACTTGAAATGATTGAAGACGAAGATTTGATCCCAAGAGAGAACATCATCCTTACTCTTACAAACAAAGGGTATATAAAGCGTCTTCCAGTCTCAACATACCGTAGCCAAAAACGTGGTGGTCGAGGAATTCAAGGAATGGGTACAAATGAAGATGACTTTGTTGAACAGCTTTTATCAACATCAACCCATGATACGATTCTCTTCTTCACAAATAAAGGAAAAGTCTATCGTCTAAAAGGTTATGAAATTCCTGAATTTAGTAGAACAGCTAAAGGAATTCCGATCATCAACCTATTAGAAATTGATAAAGAAGAATGGATCAATGCGATTATTCCTGTATCTGAGCTTGTAGATGATTGGTTCTTATTCTTTACGACGAGAAAAGGTATTTCAAAACGAACTCCACTATCATCCTTTGCAAATATTCGTAAAGGTGGTTTAATCGCGGTTGGTCTTCATGAAGGTGACGAACTTATCTCTGTTCGACTAACAGATGGATCAAAGGATATTATCATTGGAACAAAGGATGGCATGCTTATTCGCTTCCCTGAGTCTGATGTAAGATCCATGGGTCGTACGGCTGCGGGGGTTAAAGGAATCAACCTATCTGAAGGCGACGAAGTAGTAGGAATGGAAATTCTAGAAGATAACCTAGATGTCCTAATCGTCACTGAACATGGGTATGGAAAACGAACTCCAGCAAGTGAATACCGAATCCAAAGCCGTGGTGGTAAGGGGCTCAAAACAGTCAATATTACAGACAAAAATGGTAAAGTTATTGCCGTTAAAGCTGTAACAGTGGAAAATGATCTCATGCTTATTACTGCTGATGGTGTCCTAATTAGAATGTCAATTAACGATATCTCACAAATTGGCCGTACAACTCAAGGGGTTAAGCTCATCCGTTTAGATGAAAATGGACATGTAGCTACAGTTGCGGTCGTCGAAAAAGAAGAGGAAGAAGAAGAACATGAGGAAGGTTCTGAAGAAACTGTTAATGAATCAGTTGAAGAAACAGTAACTGAAGATCAACCAGATATTGAAGGCGAAACTGAATAAACTTCCGAAAAAGAGAAATGCTGCGGTGCAGTATTTCTCTTTTTTTGGTAAAATGATTCTAATATATGAATGAGAGACGAGGGCGGAAAAAAATGCGTGTAAGGATAAGCCAACTAAAAGAAGGATGTATTCTATTAAATGACATCTTTTCCTTAACGAATAAACCAATCATTCCTAAAAAAACAGTTTTATCAAACGAACATATTCACATTCTTCAAGTATTTTTAGTAAAAGATGTGCAGGTTGAATCATTTTTAATCAATGGTGAGCCATTCACACCTACTGAGCAGGTAGAAGAAGTTGAAGTTTTGGAAAAAGAAAACTCAATTGCGGAGGAATATCTTAAATCTGTAAAGGAATACAAGCAATTATTTCAGAGTTGGCAAGCTGGTGCACTTGTTGATATCTCAAAAGTTCGCCAAATTATTCTCCCAATATTTAAAAGAATACTTGAACAATCAAAAGAACTCTTCTCTTTACACAGATATACAAATCGAGAGGACTATTTATTCCATCACTCCGTCATGCTAGGCTTGCTTTCGGGATATTTAGGAAAAAAACTAAAATATAGTGAGGCAGATTGCAATCATCTAGCAATAGCAGGACTACTAAGTGACTGTGGAATGTCTAAAATTGATCCTAAAATTCTATTAACGAACTCATCACTAACATTAGCTGAATACAATGAAGTAAAAAAGCATCCTTTATACAGCTATCGAATGATTGAAAAGATACCACTAATAAAAGATAGTGTGAAATTAGCAGTCTTCCAACATCATGAACGTATGGATGGAACGGGCTATGTACTGGGGGTTACCGGGGATAAACTACATCCATTTAGCAAAATAGTTGCAGTGGCTGATGTGTACTCGGCGATGACCCTAGAAAGACCTTACAGCAACCGGCAGTCCCCATTCAAGACCCTCGAGGAAATAAGAATGGAATCCTTCGGGAAATTTGATATGAAGGTAGTAGAGGCACTAACAAACGGAATTGGAAACATCTCGATTGGAACAAAAATAAAACTCTCAAATGGCCAATCAGGTGAAATTGTATTTATTGATAAATCTCAGCCGACCAGGCCATTACTTAAAATTAGCGAAAGCGAATTTTTAGATTTAAAAAACTACCGAGAACTCTTTATAGAAGAGATCATCTAAGACCTCCAAATACGGGGGTTTTATTTTTGTGTAAAAGGAGTGCGAAAATAATTGTAGAGAAAACACTTGATTATAAGGTTGTTTCCGATTATACTTGTAAAGTTGTCTCCAAAGTTAAATATTATTTTAAAAAAGTAATTGACTTTATTTATGATAACATGATATATTAATAAAGTCGCTTGAGAGCGACGAAAAAGTTCTTTGAAAACTAAAC
>NZ_JBALOQ010000025.1:0-70959 GCF_036962705.1 Bacillus sp. JJ1562 | reverse complement strand
GAGAAAAGAAGTTTCTTAAGTCCAACACTTCAAGAAAGTATGGTAATGAATTACTGGCAGTTTCATCAAGAGCCTTGGAAATTATGCCTAAAAAAACCCCTGCGATCAATATTAAAGTCGAATATAGAAATTTTCTTGATAGCGATATATTTATTGGTCTTCGAATTTCATTCAAATAATCTTTCATTTATTCCCTCACAATTAAAAAAAATAGAATTTGTTTTACTTTACCATATATTCTTTCAAACTCTTTTTTCACTAAACTGCTTCGTTAGCTCAACAAGAAAAAAGCTGCACAGGAATGGCAGTTGGATCTTTAACTCTTGCACCCGATACTTTAAGTGTAATTTTTCACAAACTATTAGCCAGCTTAGTTCTATCCAATTTTAGTTAGAATATAGCTTTATTAGTTCTTGTAATGGTAAATGATTTCGTTTATTCACCTCAACAAAATATTCTAATTGCCATTTTTGAGTTTCGATAGCCTGTTTGCTAGTTGGTTTTTCCCATCTTGGGTAAACTCTAATTGCCATTTTTCCTTTTGTAGTGGCTGTTTTAAGGATATTTTGTTTTACAAGAACTTCTTTTGGAAAAACGAATTGTCCAAAATTATTTTCACTAGTAAAGGTATTGATAACCAATAAATCAGTAGCCTTTTCATATGAAAAGGCTTGGTTTTTATGATTCCTATCTTTTTCCCAAAAAGCAACAAACTGTCCTATCTTAGTAGGTGTTTTCTTTGCGACTCTAAATCTAACCGATTTCGAGTTTAGCTGAAATATACCCGCCCCATAATCTGAATTTTGAGCTTCTTCTCGGATATCTTTTATAATGAAGCGATTTGGCTCATAAAAATTTTTATTTACATATGTTAACGCCTTATAAAATTCATTCACTACTTTTACCCCTTAATTTTATACTACTAGTACTAATGCCTCTCAAATCCAAGTTATCCTAATTTTAAGACAATGCCCAAATAAAGTAATTGAACTAACCTGCACCGATAGTACGATAACTTCTCCAAAATGGTGTTATACTAATTGTACATTTAATCTAAATTTCAAATCAGTACATATGTAGCAAGATTTAGTAATAATTGAAAACAAAAAAGACAAAACCCCTCACATATTTTGAGGGGTTTTTTGAAAAAAAAGGATTTTACTGTAGTTTGAAAACTACCTAAATCCCTTTATATGTAGAGCTCAAAGAGTCATTTCACCGCGTCCTTAAGTGCTTTCCCACTTTTAAATGCAGGTACTTTGCTTGCAGCAATGTGAATTTCTTCTCCAGTTTGAGGGTTACGCCCTTTACGAGCTGAACGTTCACGGACTTCAAACGTGCCGAAACCTAATAAAGCAACGTTATCACCGTTTGATAATGTATTAGAGATTGATTCAAAAACCGCATCTACAGCTTTTGCTGAATCTTTTTTAGTTAGCTCACTTTTCTCTGCTACAATACTAATCAATTCTGTCTTATTCATATGTATTTCTCCTTTCATGCCTCAAAGTGTTACTTTTTTATATTTATATAAACAAAAAGGATAAGTTCCTCTCTGTTAATACCATTGGTCCATTTAACATTGTTAATCATTCGAAGAGTTCCACCTTTAAAACAACTCTACATCAACCAACTTAAATTTACATAATTATCATTTAATTTTATATTATCTTTCTCCCAGTGTGCTTGTAAATACGTATCTGTCGTAAATTGGAATATTTTAAACATTTCTATTTCAAAATTTCCTTCTATTTTGCTCTACTAGCTGTCAAATCTAGTATACAAATCCCTCCCTTAAGGGGATAGGGTGTGCGAATTCTTACCTATTTTTAAAAATACGATTCTCTAATATTACATTACTTATAATATCGGATCGAATCCCAAAGAGTTAAGAGAATACCTCAAATAATAAAAAACCCCTCTCTTCAAGGAGACGGGGCATATTTGGGAAAATCTTTGGTGTGATATTAATTTTTCCTTACAGTAATGTATTTATTCAATAATCAGCTTAGTTTTTCTAATTAAACTATCCTGCACCGTTAGTTTAACAAAGAAAATGATTTCAATTTATAATTTGTTCGAATTGCGAAATGAATTATTTTAAATCAACATATATCCGTGTCGTTTTATTATTTGTTGAATATAATGTTATTGCTATTGCGACGACATGATAGCATCGTTTCAGGAGGTTTTACCTTGGAAAAGTAAAATCTCCCATTAAGGAATCCATTGCCTTGGAAAAGTAGTGGATTCCCACATTTATCACAGTTAAAATCCTCATATGGAGGATACCTTTAAGATTATTACATTTGATGTAATGGTCTCTTTTTGCTTTTCATTTTGTTTCTACTTCGACATACGAGCTTAGTTTTTTAATTAAACTATCCTGCCCGTTACTTGAAAAAGAAAAAGCGATCCCTCGTTGTTGAAGCATCGAGCACATTAATGAAAAAAATGACATTTTTTATACAAGATACCTTATAATAAAGCACCTATATAATAAACAAACCAATCTCTCCCAAATAAAAAGAATGTGGTTAGAATTAAAAATCGCCTTTTGTAAAAAGGTGGTTATTATCGACATATTTTTGTCACATATTTTTTGACTTATTTTGTCGAAGGTCTTTTTTTTATGTAAAGAATTTTGCATAATATTGTTTGTGTTTGTTTTAAGTAAAGCGTTAAATTAATAAAGAGGTGTAAAAATTGTTACAAGAAAGAACACAACTTAATAGGGAATCTCTTATATTATCAATAGTCCAAAAAAGGGATGAAATGATTCGTCTTGCTACGTTAAATGGTATATTAAACAGTGAGACAATTAAATGTAGTCAAGAACTCGATAGATTATTAAATGCTTTTAAAAAGTTTCAAATTCATTAATTTACTGAGGGGTGTCCTACGTCAGCTAGCAAATGTATCCCAATAGAGACACCATTTTTCTCACCTCCATTATAATAGGCACCCATTAAAGGATGCCTCAAGATTCTTTATTAAAGAATAACAATATCTAAATACTTGTTCCTTCTTTGTTCAACTAAACTTCTTCGTTAATATAACTTCAACAAAAAAACGCACCCTTAATATTAAGTGAAACAGATCACGAAATTCCATATAGATTATGTTGCGCCCTTTAGTTTATAAGAATATGATATTTTTTTAGAGATTTATCCAGATAATCAACTATCTTCAACATATAATTCTTACTTTATTTGACTTAGATATCCTTCTAAACGGTTCCAAGTTTCGGTTATACCTTGTTCCATACCCATGTCCATAACGGTCCTGAGAGCCTCAGCAGAAACATATTCTCCCCGATTAATTAGTTTTGTCTTACCGTCCATATCGATGAACTCCAACGTGACTTCAGTTGAAGGCAATTTCTCATCGATATTGCCCTCTGCATCCGAGAAATAATCTGTATAGATAATTAACTCCGGTACGGTAATAGCCTTGTAGATTCCTTTACCCCAAGATTCCATACCATAAAATTGTCCTTGATTCCGATCAACACACTTCATGCAATAGTGCCAAACACCACCTGGTCTGAAGTCTACATTACAAACCGGAAGTTCCCACCCATTTGGTCCCCACCAATTTTTAAGATGCTCAGGCTCTTTAAACATTGTGAAAACAAGGTCGCGAGGAGCATTGAATATACGCTCTAGAATTAGTACCCGATTATTCTCTACTCTCGTAATCATTGTATTATTTGTCATTACAACTCTCCCCCTATTGTAGTAGTATTGGAAGTACTGAGGCTAGATACAGCAGTCTGTTATTATCTCGTTTTTAATTTTTTTCCATAACGGCGAAATAATTATCCTCATCGTCGGCAAAATTAAATACTTTTCCGGAAGGCATATCAACAATATCTCCGACTTTGACATTTTTATTTTTAAAGTTGGAATGTAATTGAGCGGCTTTTTCTGTAAAGAACATCAAAGAAGGTGTACCAAGATTTAATTCTGGTTCCATTTGAGCAATGAAATCTTTATTGTGAATAACGATACTTGTTCCAGCATTTTCTGGGGCAACTTCAATCCATCTCATACCTTGACCGTTATCTTCTTCTGCAATTACCTGAAAACCTACCTTTTCCGTCCAAAAATCACGAGCTTGATCTTGATTTTTCACATACAACATAACTTGACCTAAACTACGAATCATTCAATTCACTCCTTAAACAATTTTTTTCATTAATTCAATGTTTTTTTGCCCTGCAAAACATTTAGATAATCGTCCAACCTATCCATCCTGTCTTCCCACAATCCCCTGTAGGAGTTCAGCCACTTATCCAGTTCTTGAAACGGTTCCGGTTTTATCCTATAGATTCGGCGATTAGCTATCGGTTGAACCTCGACTAGTCCAGCGTCGCAGAGCACCCTAAGATGCTTAGAGGTTTGCGGTTGTTTCAATTCTAACTTCTTTGCTATTTCGCCCACCGGAAGCGGTCCTTCTAGTAGTAGGTCAACGATATCAAGGCGGTTGGGCTCAGCCAGAGCACTGAAGGTATGCGGGTTCATGTTGAATCATCTCCCAACTTTTGTTTTATCATTAATAATAATCAATTATCTCGTTAATTTCCCTCCCCTGGCTTCAAATATAAAGCATATAATGCAATATCTCTCTTTATTTAAATATACCCTTACAGGAATATTCTAGTCAAGGAATATTATTAACAAAATAAAAAAATCCTTTGAAATCGGTCATTACAGATACCTCAATAAAATATACTTCTTCATTTTGAAGAAATGCCCTCTCTGACACCTATCAAGCTTATATTGATATTGAACTATCCTGCTTCGATAGTTGAATAGTATCTTCCGTTTAAATTTCTAAAATCAGGTCAATCCATACCGAACGATATGTTCTGATTCGCAGTCAGGACAATGATAACCGCACTTATTTTTGCCTTCAGCTATTTCTTGCAGAACAGTTCCTGTCGAAGATGCAGTAAGTGCATCAATTAAATACTCTCGTAGTCGGTGTTTTTCTGCTGGATTTAGTTTTTGAATGGATTTAAGAATATCAGTTGCTCTCACGTTCATCACCAACTTACAGAGCCTTTTATAAAGAGGTAGCTCTTTGACTTTGATTAAATATCATCCTATATTTACGTAATAATGAAAGTCATACTTCTTAAACAATATTTTTTTTTACCTTCTACTTCCACAAGTTAAATCAGTTTATCCCCTCATTTTTTACTCCTAATGTCATTTTTCTTATTACACTTTCAAAAACATCTTCTGAATCGACGTTTTCTAACCTTGATAAAATTGCATTTTGTAAAGAGATAATTATTTTCGTCAAGTTTTTGTCATATACCTTTTATCTTTTTTGACTTATTTTGTCGAAGGTCTTTTATTTATGTTAAAAATTTGATGGCTTTGGTCCAAAATCAAATTCAATTTTTTCATTTTTTCGCCTTTTGTAACTCTTTTTGCTGCTCTATTCTGTAACATATCTGGAATATTTCCTTTTTTAAAACCCAATATTTTGAGGAAATTAAATTCCTTTATTTTGAACAGGTTGATGTGATTTTTTAAAATTATTGACGTTTTGTTTGTATTTTTCTTTGCAATTTAATATTGCAACTTCAATTGCATAAGGATCATTTTTTAACAAAGCTGGGTACTTACGGTTTAAATAATGTTTTATTGCTTTAGTTTCCAATTCATTTGGTAAGACCGGTGATTTAGGTAATGGTAGCGGACTTTCAACACTAAAGATATAATCATAATTTCTTTTAATTTCTTCTCTAGTGATTCTAAAATTACATACTCCATTTCCATCAAATGTAAACCTTTCAAAAAGAACTCTTAAGATACTATTAGGTTTTTTATTTTTGATTTCGTAACAAATTTCCAACCTTATAACATCCTGCCCGGCTAATTCTTCTATTGTAATTTTTCTATCTTCGATTTTGTTTTTAGGAATTTCAAAAACGTTTTCTTTCAATACACATATATACTTAAACGAAATAGACATATAAAATATCACCTCAAATGAAGATTTAATTGTGCTAGCCAATTTAATATTTATAATATATGCAATCCTTTATAATGGCGAAAAGAAGCGAAAACTTATTAAAAATAAAATAAATACACTTTTTGTTTTCTATTGTGGTACAAGTCAAATCAAACATTGTTTCAACTGAGAAGCTAAATAACTCTCTTTTATAAAATTTATGATATTGTCAATAATGAAAACAAGGTAAACACTGCTACATCTCAACTTATTGTGAAAGGAAAATGAGACTTCATGAGATGTGCAGTATATGTCAGAGTTTCAACAGATAAAGAAGAACAAAAAGCATCACTAAAATACCAAAAGGAGCTGTTTTACAGATATATTGAGGAAAAAGGGTGGGACATTTACGATTTTTATGTGGATGTTCAGACAGGTACAACTGCTAAACGGGAAAGTCTTCAAAAAATGATTGATGATGCAAAGGAAAAAAAGTTCGACATTATTTTAGCCAAGGAACTCTCTCGTCTAGCTAGAAATGGAACACTCTCTTATAAGATTCGGGATCTATGCAATGATGAAGGAATTCATATTATCACTTTGGATAATGCAATAAATACTTTAAAGGGAGAAACTCACTTGTTTGGCCTTTATGCGTGGCTCTATGAGCAGGAATCGCAAAATACAAGCAACCGTGTTAAGGATACCCTGCGAACAAGAGCAAAAAAAGGGTTATTTCATGGTTCGAACCCTCCTTATGGATATGAGGTCCGGCAAGGAAAACTTTTTATCAGAAGTGATAACACCCCAAATGTAGTCAGAAGAATCTTTAATGAGTATCTGAGCGGAAGTGGCCGGGATAAGATAGCACGGCGCTTATATAATGAGGGAATTCCTACTCCTGCTGATGTAGCTGGGAAGACAAACGCTGGGGACAAATGGAATGATTCGACATTAAGGCTTATCCTCACAAACCCTCATTATGTAGGTGATTTGGTACTAGGACGAGAGACCTCTGTAAGTGTGACAAGTTCAAAACGCAAAAAGGTTGATAAGGAAAAACAAATCATCCATAAGGATGCCCACGAACCGATTATTTCAAGAGAAGTATTTGATGCTGTTCAACAGCAAATGAAGATACGAACTAAGTATATAACAGCTCCAAAGAAACACCTTTTCACGAATATACTTTATTGTGCTGATTGCGGAAAAGGAATGTGGTGGCGTAGTAACCGAAAAGGTTATGTATGCGGGAATTACGCACGTCATGGGAAAAAAGCATGTAGCCATCATTCCATTAAAGAAAAATTACTTATTGATACTATTTCAGCTGACATTAAAGAATTAGTAGACCATATTGATAAAGATCAATACGTTAAGCAATTGGAGAATGAATCAACGAAATCAAAACAAAACCTCCAAAAACAACTCGGAAAATTGGATAAACAAATCAATTCCGTTAGGGATCGAAAAAGAAAATACATCAACTTACTAGCTGAAGAAATCATCACAAAAGAAGACTATCGTGAAAGTGTTGAAGCAAATAATAATGAAATTAAAAATTTAGTTGATAAGAAAAACGATTTACTAAAGGGCTCGGAAAATGAACAAAGTGTGGATAACATTGAAAAGTTAAAACAGAAATTACAACAATTCCTGAATTCCGATGAATTAACACCAGAAATCTTACATCGTTTTGTTAATCGAATTGAAGTTATGTCTGATGGAAAACCTACTATCCACTATAGTTTTACGGCTCCTAAATTAAAATAAATGCAGCAGGAATCCCCTATTTGGGGCCTGCCGCATCTTTTAAAACTATCTGCGAGACGCACTCAACGTGCGCCGTATGCGGAAACATATCAACCGGCTGCACATATTCCACCCTGTAAAGCTTCGACAATACTTGAATATCCTTTGCTAGTGTAGACGGATTACAAGACACATACACCATCTTCTTTGGCTTTACTTTTAAGACAGTCTGTAAGAATTGATCATCGCAGCCTGTACGTGGTGGGTCGACGACGATAACGTCTGGGCGCCAGCCTTCGTTCACCCATTTTGGTAGGAGTTTTTCGGCTTTTCCTACTGCATAGGTTGCATTCTCAAAGCCATGTTTTTTGGCATTTTTTCTAGCGTCTTCTATGGCTTCTGGGATGATTTCGATTCCTCGGATTTCTGCTGCGCCGTCTGCAAGCCATAGTCCTATTGTTCCTACTCCACAGTACGCATCGACGATTTTTTCTTTGCCTGTTAATTGGGCTGCCGTTTTCACTTCATCATATAATTTGACTGTTTGTTCAGGGTTCAGCTGGAAGAATGCTCGAGCTGATAGCTCAAATGAAAGGTCTCCAAGTGTTTCTTGAATAACCTCGCTTCCGTGCAGATGAATTGATTCGTCTCCAAAGATGAGTGACGTCTTTTGACCATTGATGTTTTGGATAATTGATTTGACTTCAGGCAAACGTTTTGTGATTTCTTCTATTAATAGGCTTTTTCGAGGGATTTCTTTTTGTGCTGTAATTAAGACAAGCTGCACTTCTCCCGACTGAACGCCGACTCTTGTGACGATGGTGCGGACGAGTCCTTTTCGATTTCGCTCATTATAGATTGATATCTTTAGGTCCTGAAGGATCATTTTTACCGTTTGAGTGACTTTACTTGTTGCTGGATGTTGAATCATGCAGTCGGCAATATCGATGAGTTTGTGAGATTTTAGGCCATATAGCCCCGCTATCACTTTTTGCTTATCCAGTCCGACCTGGAACTGGCTTTTGTTCCGGTAGCTCCATGGGTTTTCCATTCCTATCGTTTCTTTAATATTGAGTTTTTCAATAGGTGTTTTGCTATAACGTTCAAAGGCCTGGACGACAATATCCCGCTTCTCATTTAATTGCTGACGGTAGTCCAAATGCTGCAGCTGACACCCTCCACATAATTCATAGATTGGACATGGTGGTTTCACTCGATGCTCTGATTTTTTGCGAATTTTTTTAATCTTGCCCTCGGAAAATTTTGGATGAACCTTAGTTGCTTCGACTACTACCTCTTCTCCTGGTAACGCTCCTGGCACGAAGACGACCTGCCTCTTAAAATAGCCGACACCTTCTCCGTTGATTCCGAGTCTTTTTATTGTTAGGGGAAAGGTTTGTCCCACCTGTAATTTTGCTTGGTTTTCTTTTTGCTGTTTCATCATACACACAACTTTCTATTCAATGCTTCGCCATAAATACAAGGAAGCATAGCTTAAATATGGCTCCCATGGCTTGCTGTAATCTTCCATCTTTTCATAGGTTGGCTTTTTCTCGAGATTGTATAATTTTTTGATGGCATTTTGGATTCCGATATCTGCCATTGGAAATAGGTTTGGTCTTCCTAATGCGAATAACAGGTAATTTTCCGCAGTCCATTTTCCAATTCCGCGGATTTTTACAAGAATGTCCATGACCTCTTCATCGGTTTTCGATTGAAGATCCGATAGAGATATCTCTCCCGCTGCAATCAGTTTCGATGTATCAATGACATATTCCGCTTTCCGTCCACTGAATTGTAGCTCTCTCAGGTCAGAAACTGACAGCTCGGCTATTTTTTCAGGTCGAGGATGGATCCACGTTCCCTCTATTTCTTCGCCAAATTGGGTGACAAACCTTGATTGAAGTGTATAGGCAAACGTCATATTTAGCTGCTGATGGATGATACACTTCATCAAGCAAAAATATGGATCGAAATCCAATACCAATGGCGTTCCGCGATGCTCTATGAATATATCTCTAAGGTCTGTTCGTAAAAAATGGTCTTGGATTTCATTCAAAGGTACGTTCCATTGAAAAATATGTGACACAAGCTGCAACGCATTTTCCATTGAATCGGTTTGGGAGCCTGTGACGACAAAAGTTGGCTCATCCGCTGTTCCTGTTGCTTTTACCGTGACAACCACAGGTTCGTTTTTAACATAAAACGGTACCTTCACCGAGCGTTCTTCTTTATTTAGATTTATAAGTGGATTTATGGATAGCCGGTCTAGGACGCGATCAAAATTATATGGCGGCTGTACATGCACTGTTTTCTCCCACATGGAAACCAACCTCAATTCATAAGTGTTAGTACACATTATACCATTTGGGCGTAAAAAAAATCCCCCTGTAAGCAAGAGGATTCTATGTTTATCTATTTAAAAGATCGTTACGAAGCGGTGTAAATGTATCTAGTAAAATACCTTCATCTAATGCCACGACGCCATGCTTATGGTTTCCAGGAATAAAAATCGTTTCTCCTTGAGAGACCGTCGTTTGTTCACCTTCAATTGTGAACTGGAAGCTTCCCTTCATGACGTATGTGAGCTGCTCATGTGGGTGGCTGTGTTGATAGCCTTCCGCCCCTTTTTCAAAGTGAACTTCCATCATCATCACCGATTCACCCGGTGGGAAGATTTTTCGTTTTACGCCAGGTTCTGCGTTTTCCCATTCTCCAACCATGTCCTACTCCCCCTTATATGTATTCCCTTTCATTATAGGAGGAATTGCGCTTTTTTTAAAGCGCCTTTGCCTTCTGACTCTCGATTTCTATTTCTTCATTTTTGGAAGTATTTAATAAAATCACTCCACCGATAATTAAGACGATACCTGCTAGTTTAAGAACACTAAAAACCTCTCCCCACACAAGTGCACCGATTACAGCTGTAAGTGCTGTTCCTACTCCGGACCATATTGCATATGCCAAACTCAGTGGAAGAGTTTTTAGGCATAAGGATAGGCAATAAAATGCAAGACCGTATCCTGCGATGACACCGATTGAAGGGAATAGAACAGTGAATCCCTCGGACATTTTTAACATGGCTGTTGCAAAGATCTCACATATAATCGAAATTGTTAATGCAAGATAACCCCTCATTGATGACCCCCTCCAACATTGAGTAAAATGACTCCACCAATAATTAAGAAGAATCCTAGGATTTTTTTCATATCGATATGTTCTTTATAGATGATAATACCGACTATTGCGGTAAGTGCTGTCCCTACTCCGGCCCAGATTGCATAGGCCACCCCAAGTGGCAATGTTGTTAGTGAAAGCGATAAGGCATAGAATGCTAGGCCATATCCGATCATGACTCCCATAGAAGGAAGGAATTTTTTGAATCCATCTGTTGCCTTAAGCATCGAACTGCCGAATACTTCACTAATAATGGCTATAATTAAAAGGATGTATGCATTCATGGTGATTCCTCCTACCTAATAAAGTGCCTTTCTCCATTTTACCTTTTTTAGGTTCGGGAATCTAAAGAAAAATTTGGGGACCACATGACTGTTGTATACGTGTTACAATTAATAAAGAAATGAATAGTGTTTATTCGTTTTTTTAATTAGTAATAGTTACATAATTTTTACAAGGAGTTTTTGCAATGAAAAAATTTATACTGTTAACAGTTTTGTTGGTCTTGTTGGCTGCCTGCGGTAATGATGAGGAAAAGGCAATTTCAACACCTGAAGAACCAGTTAAAGCTACGGAAAGTGATTCTGAAAAAGCAAGTGACAAGGGTGAAGTTTCAGAAGACAAAGACGAGACAGCAACAAATGAAAATGTGGATGTCGAGGCTCCAGACACTAGTGTTGAAGCGACGACTGAAAATAGCGCTCTGAAGGATCAATATTTAACTGAACTAGCTACGATTGAAGAAGGAATCGAAAACAAGCCTGAGGGTGAAACTCAAATTGAGATGGAAGAAATCGCAGCAGAAACCAATAAAGTCTGGGATAATCAACTAAATAAAATTTGGAAAGAACTAGAGAACCAACTTCCGACCGAAAAAATGGATAAATTACGGGAAGAACAACGCCAATGGATTAAAGAGAAATATAGGATAGCAAGTGAAGAAGCGGCTCAATACGAAGGCGGCACAATGGAGTCTTTAGTGAAAGTAACCGCACAAGCGAAAGTCACCAAAGAAAGATGCTATGAATTAGTTGAAAATTATATGTAAGTGCAAAAGGACTTAGAATGCGACTCTAAGTCCTTTTTTGTTTAGTCTAGGTTAAATAGTAGCTCTTCTTTAATGGTTTTTTCCGCCATTAGCTGGTCTAAGCTTCGGAAGGTATAGCCTTCTTTGTGTAAGTCATCGATTGCCTTTCCAAGCGCTTCAGCATTGTCCCTTGATACGGTATGTAGCAAAAGAATCGCTCCTGGATGGATTTGTCTCATGATGTTGTTGTAGGCATACTCCCACCCACGTTGATTGTTGATGTGCCAGTCGACAAAGGCCAATGACCAGAATACATTTTGATAGCCAAGATTGTTGGATAAAGCCAATGTTCGTTCACTGAAGATACCTCGCGGTGGGCGAAGATAAGTAACATCCTGCCCGGTTAGCTTTTTTGTTTCCTCACGAACGGAATCTAATTCTTTTCGGAGACGGTCGTCACTCACCCTTGTTAAATCCGGATGATACCATGAATGATTGCCAACGATATGCCCTTCCTTTGCCATTCGTTTGACGAGGTCAGCCTGATCTTTTAAATAATGCCCCGTGACGAAGAAAGTCGCAGGAACCTTTTTCTCTTTTAACACATCAAGGACTTTTTCGGTGTAGCCATTTTCATAGCCGTTGTCAAAGGTAAGATAGATGTCTTTTTTAGATGTATCTCCAATGTAAAATGCGCTATATTTTGCGAGTAGTTCATCATACTCCTCACCCGCTGATGCTGGTTCATGATTTTTGCTCTTTTTAAAGCCCCAATGGATTGGTGCGTTTGAATAAGCTGCCGCCACCTGGTGGGCACCGGCCAATGAAAAGGTAACAGTCAAAAGAAGAAGTATGCCACAAAGCCTTTTCAAAAGTAAAACCTCCTAAAACTCCGTTAGTAGTAAAGTTAGTTTTTACCACATTTAGGGGGTTCATGCAGGAATAGATTACCAAAAATATTTTGATGAGTGGGAATAAAAATGGGTGGTTTGAAGTTAAGTTTTGTGAGATGTAATTGGTCTTGATGGGCATGCCGGATTTATTTGGGGCGAGCATGTACCATGAAAGGGATCTTAACCTACATGCTGGTGTTTTTTTGCTTTGAGCATGTACCGTTAAACCTATCTTGCCATACATGCTATGGGCATTTTGCTGAGGGTTTGTACTTTTAAAAAGATCTTAACTAACATGCTTTTACTAATTTGGAGTGAGCAAGCTCCTCAAGACCTTTTATGATAGTCAATTTTAGTTTTTGGTAGTCATTTTACCAAAAAATACGCTGAGCAACTGATGCCATTGGGTATTTGTTACCTAATTTCGAATATATGTGCCCTATCTTCACTTTTTTGTGCCCTAATTTCGATTAATTGTTCCCTAACATTCAACATTTGTGCCCTAACTCCAATTATTTGTGCCCTAGCCTCAAATTAACTGAAAATCCACCAATCAGAAAAACCCGCTACGAATTAACGTAACGGGCCACAATCAATTTTTAAGCAAATACTCGCTCTTTGAATTGTTCTAGTTTTTCTAATGAAGATTTGTCGACATCCTCGTGTAGGCTGTTGCCGTGTGAGTCCATTGTGACAACGGCAGTGAAGCCTTCAACGGATAGATGCCACATCGCTTCTGGGATACCGAACTGCATGAGGTCAACGCCATCAACAGACTTGATGCAGTCTGCATAATATTGAGCAGCTCCTCCGATCGCGTTTAGGTAAACACCACCATGCTCCTTTAATGCAGCAAGAGTTTTTGGTCCCATTCCACCTTTACCGATTACTGCGCGGATACCAAACTTTTTCATGATATCGCCTTGGTAAGGCTCCTCACGAATACTGGTTGTTGGGCCAGCAGCCTTCACGTGCCAGTTGCCATCTTCATCCTTTAGCATGACCGGACCACAGTGGTAAATAATTTGTCCATCTAGATCAACTGGTGCATCATTTTCAGAAAGGTGCTTGTGGATTGCATCACGCCCAGTGAACATACGGCCATTAATTTTAACCACGTCACCTACTTTAAGTTCACGGATTTGTTCTTCAGTGATTGGTGCTTGAAGCACAACTTCTTGATTTTCAGATTTCACTTCAACTTCTTCTTGTTCTTTAGAGAAGTCGATTTCTTCTCCATCCTGGTATAACCAATCATTGATGTCACCAGTTTCAGCATCAAGTGTGACACCTAGACGGCGGTATGCCCAACAGTTGTACGCAACAGATACAAAGAAGCTTGCAGGGATACGGTGCATGACGCCAACTTTACAACCAAGTAGAGTTGTTTCGCCGCCGAAGCCCATTGTACCGATTCCAAGCTTATTTGCATTTTCCATTACGTATTCTTCAAGTTGATGAAGCTCTTCATTTGGATTTACATCCTCAACAGAGCGGAAAAGCTGTTCTTTTGCTAATTCGTAGCCAGAAGTACGGTCCCCACCGATTCCAACGCCGATGAATCCAGCACTACATCCTTGCCCTTGTGCTTGGTACACAGAGTGCATGATACACTTGCGAATTCCGTCTAAGTCACGACCAGCACGACCAAGTCCTTCTAATTCACATGGTAAGCTGTATTGAATGTTCTTATTTTCACAGCCGCCACCTTTTAAAATGAGGCGAACATCGATGTAATCCTCTTCCCATTGTTCAAACTTAATAACTGGTACACCTTCGCCAAGGTTATCCCCACTGTTTTTACCAGTTAATGAGTCAACAGAGTTTGGACGTAGCTTACCGTCTTTTGTTGCTTCTACAATTGCTTCGCGAATAGCTGCTTTGATTTCTAATTGGTTTACACCAACAGGAGTTTTCACTTTAAAAGTTGGTAGACCTGTATCTTGACAGATTGGTGATACATTTACATCTGCCATTGAAATATTATTGGTGATGGTTGAAAGAGACATAGCAGCACGAGTACCCGCACTTTCACTCGCTTTTGCGCGAGCAACCGCTCTACGTACATCCTTTGGAAGTCTTGTTGATGTCTCTACAATTAACTTGTACATACTTTGTTGTAGCTTATCCATCTGTATTCCCCTTTCCCATATATCCCCGTTTTTATACATGTTCTTTGTAATCACAATTTTCATTATACTCCTATCTATTTTTTTCGGAAAGTGATTTGCAAGCGATTCCAGTTTTTATGTGGTCTTTTTCTTTTATTAAATTAACCCCAAGCAAACCAACGAGTGAAAAAATCACCGGAATTATGAACCCGTAGTAGTATCCAGCGTGAAAATGATCCAAGACACTTCCAAAAATGGCCGGCAGCAAGACTGCACTTAAAAATCCACCTGTGTTCGCAAACCCTGACACCATGCCAGATTCACTAGTTGGAAAGGTTTTGCGAACGGCGGCAAAGGTTAAGGAATTTGATCCAAACGCAAATCCAATGATAAAGAAAAGGGAAATGAGTAAGAATAATGGTGGTCCCTCCCTATATATAAGGAAAGTTGACCAACACAAAACAGTGACAACATGAAAAAAGATATAAGGCTGCTTGATTTTGCCTAATTGGCTTGATATCCAACCGATTAAAGGCGCACCAATCAGTGCCCCAATTAAACTAAACATAATAAGCTGGCTTGCGCCCAAACGGGTCAGCCCATGAATATCCATTCCATAAGGAACCGCCCATGAACCGATAAAACCTAAATATCCTCCGACAAGCCCAAAGTGACATAGAAACAAAGCCCATGCCTGTCGATTTGAGAAAATTCGTCGCAGTAACTGAGATGTTTTTTCACGTTGAACTTCTATTTTCTCGATCATCGGGAGATTTGGCTTTTTTACAAGCACAAAATAAAGAAAAATTCCGCACAAACACAGCAGAATTCCCCCTGAAAGAAAGGCTCCCCGCCACCCAAGTAAGACAATCAATCCTGAAAAAGGAACAGTTGCCATCAGGAAACCTAGACTGCCCGTCATTCCTGCGACACCGATCAGCCGGGTGAATTCTTTTTCATTAAACCATTTACTTAATATGAGGACTAAATTAACCCAAATGGTCGCATCTCCTATTCCTGTTAGGATTCTTGCAAAAAAGAGGATGAATTCATGAGTACCCAAACTATAAATGACAGTCCCTGCGCCTGTTATGGTTGCACCTAGTATAAGAAAAAAATTGGGTCCGTAGCGATCTGCTAAAATCCCCATGGGTATTTGAAGTCCTGTGTATACGAAAAATTGAATGCTCGTTAGCAGCCCAATCGTTGTTGCGGTAACCTGAAAATCGGTCATCAATTGGTCTGTAATCAGTCCTGGTGCGGTCCGTTGACTCGACATAACTACATATGTAAACAAAACAGAAGCGAAAATAACCCATCTAAATTTACTATTTTGTATACTCAATGGTATCTACCCCTGTTTGCTTTTTACCCTATGTATATGGGTTTTTGTACCGGTAGTGCTCATACATACGTAAAAAAAACAATCATTACAATTTTGAGTAAGGACATGTATAATCAAAAAATGGGAGTTGAGATCAATGAATAAAAAAGACATCGCAAACATCCGCAAGCAATTTAAGTTAAATAATCAATACTTAAATATCAAAGAAATTTTCAATGTGTATGTAAAAAAAGAATCCAATGAGATTTACCACCATATTTGTCAGCCGTTCGAGCTGTTAGAACAAGAAGCTCAGGAATTATTTTTAGATAACTTTAAAAAGACGTTGGCCGGTCAGCTTGATACAAAGCTGTTTGATTTGAAGTTCCAACAGGATGTCGAGAATAGCACACGAGATCTTCTTTATGATGGGCTTCAGATGGAAGATACTGAAGATTGGATCGAGCAAATGCTACAAATCGTTGAAAAAATGTATGCTACTAAGGTTTATGAGTTTGACACAGTGGTTACATTCCTCCGTGCCGAGTATCGCAAACCTACACGTAAACGCGACCCAGAATCTGAAGTAGGCGGCTCTGATGAGGTTTATTTTAGCCCTCTAATTGTATGCAGCTTAAATAAAATAGACCAACCAAAAAAGACATTGGTTTTTGATTATATTGAAAGAACGTTCAAATCAAATACTGAGCTGGATCCAGTTATTAATCTGACCGCTCCGTTAACAGGTTTCCTTTTTCCAGCCTTTACCGACAATGCAGCAGATGTGAATCATATTCTTTATGCTTCCGGAAAGTCGAACGAGCCTAGTTATTCTTTCATTTCCGATGTGTTAAATTGTGAAGATATCATGACGGCGGAAGATGATAAGATCGGCTTCGAGATGATCCTGAAAAATGTGATTGGGGACACAGTAGAATCTGAGGTTATTTCAAATGTCTATGAGGAAATCGACCGATTCGTTCAGGAAAAAGAAGAAGAGGATGAGGAAGAGAAGGACAGCGAGCCACCAATGATCAACTACCAGGACGTCGAACGCATCCTGAAGGTAAGCGGCGTTGAAAATGTCGACACAGCAAAGGTGGAACATGCTTTTAAAACCGTAATTGATGACGAACACCATGAATTTAAAGCTACCAACCTCGTTCCAAAAACAATCAAAATCAACACAAAGGTTGCCAAGCTCTCACTAAGTCCAAAAGACCTCAAACACGTCAAATACATCATGTACCAAGGCAAACGCTGCTTGTTACTAGAAATTGACGAAGACGTCGTTGTTGAAGGGTTAACGCTTGAAACGAAGAATCAAGGGGACCACGGGGGCCAGGGGGACGGTTCTACTGGTTCCTTTTAAGGGACCACAGGGACGGTTCCACTGGTTCCTTTTATAGCAAAAACAGTGGATTTCGATGTGAAATCCACTGTTTTTTGTTATTCTTCAAGTATCCTTAGCAGGCATGCAAGTTTATCGACCCTAAATTTAAATATATCGACCCAAGTTTTAATTTTATCGACCCAAACTTTGAATATATCGGTCCAAGTTTCAATTTTATCGGCCCTAAATCCAAATATATCGGTCCTAAAGGTCCTAAACCATTTACTCGCTATATTCTTATTCCTTCCAATCCTTTTTAAACCGCTCGTACTTTCCTTCTAAATCATCGAGCATCTCAATGAGGCGGTCGATGTCCTCGAGGTCAGTAGATTCTGGGTCCATTGAGTCAATGACCTCTACAAACATATTTAGGCGATTTTTTAAATAGGTTAATTGTAAGTCCTTATCATGAATCGCATTTCCCAAATTACAACGTTCCTTTCATTTTTTAATCTTTTTTTATCTTATATAAATGTTACCACATTGACAACTATTGTTCTTTTCAATACAATGCCTATGGCGATTTGTGTTTATCAAATCCAAAAAAGGAGTTACATAATGACAAATTTACAATCCTCTATACGAATTTCTCCCGCACATGACCCGTGGGAGGCTTATTTAGATGTTGAGCAATATGGCTCAATGCAGCTGACAAATGTTGAATTTACAACAACTTATCTATGCAATATGAGATGCGAACATTGCGCGGTTGGCTATACTTTGCAACCGAAGGATCCAAAAGGCTTGCCTATAGAGCTGTTACTTAAGCGCCTTGATGAAATTCCAAAGCTTCGTTCCTTAAGTATAACAGGTGGCGAGCCCATGCTTTCAACTAAATCAGTGGACAATTATGTCGTCCCTCTTCTTAAGTATGCCCATGAAAGAGGCGTTCGTACTCAAATCAACTCGAATCTAACACTTGACCTGGCTCGATATGAAAAAATTGTTCCTTATTTGGATGTGCTTCATATTTCACATAATTGGGGTACGGTCGATGATTTTGTCGAGGGCGGTTTTGCGATGATGGAGAAAAAGCCATCGTTTGAACAGCGCGAACGGTATTTTCAGCGGATGATTGAAAATAGTAAAGCTTTATCAAGAGCTGGTGTTATGGTTGCTGCAGAGACAATGCTGAACAAACGGACTCTTCCCCATCTAGAAACAATCCATAAACAAATTGTGGAGGAAATGGAGTGTGGCAGGCACGAGGTGCACCCTATGTATCCTAGCGATTTCGCTAGTAATCTCGAGGTTCTTACTCTCAAGGAAATTCGGAGCGCCATTCATCATCTTCTTGATATTCGCAATGAGGATGTATGGATGTTATTTGGTACATTGCCGTTCTACGCGTGCAACGACAATGAGGAGGACCTTGCATTACTTAAAAGACTATATTCCAGTAAAAATGTAACAGTGCGCAATGACCCTGATGGTCGTTCTCGTCTCAATGTGAATATTTTCAACGGAGATATTATCGTAACTGATTTTGGCGATACCCCATCGCTTGGGAATATTCTCACAACATCCCTTCAAGATGCATATGACAACTGGTCGGAAACAAAGATCGCAAAGGAACTTAGCTGTCACTGTCCTGCGGTGAAATGCCTAGGTCCAAATATTCTCGTGAAAAATGCGTATTACAAAGAGGTAGACTTCACAAAACGCAGAGCTAATATATAAAAAATTCGGGCGATGATGTGTCGCCCGATTTTTTTTATCTCGGAGTTTCTGAAACGAGGAATCCATAAGAAACGTGGTCTTGGACTGGTATCCAGGCGCCGATTCCTTGGTGGGTTACATTTTTAACAACGATGGATTTTCTGCTTCCTTTTAAAACAAGGTAGACTTCGCCGTATGTAACCTTCCCTTTTTCATTGACCGCCGGCGCATAGGCGTATAAATACCCTAGCCTTCTCGGTGGCACATTATAAATTTGATTCTTTTTCGTTGCTCCACCAATAATCGTTGTAAAGGAAAGTGGAAGCTTCGACTTTTTCGCAGCTTCGATTAGCATCATTTTCTTTACATCGTCTGCATCCTGAATTTCTGCGGTTAAACCACCTCTGACAATTTTCTGCATTTCTTGTCTGTAGTAGAGTTTAAATGGTGTATTTCCACCACGATTGTCATAGTAGTTTGTGTTGATTTTTTCAAACTCCCAATTCATGCTTGTTTCAGACGATTCATAATTTAGCGGCCACTGCCCTAAGTAAATGGTTGCGCGATATCCCAGCGCAAGTGGTGTTGTCTGGATGGCCGACTCATTTAAAATCCGGATCAAATCTGGATTTTCTATTTCTACATCAGCACTTTTAATTAGCTCTTTTGTGAGCTTGCTTGGCTGGAGATATGGCAAATCCTGTGTTGGGTTCGGATAGGTGTTATCTTGTGAAATGTCTAAAACTGAACTAGGAACTCTGAATTTATCTACTTTTTCACCCTTTGTTTTGTCGGTACCTTCCGCCATTGCCGTTCCAGCAACTAATCCAAACATCAACATGACGGCAACTATAAAAAGAAATTTTCGTTTCATAGACGGTACTCCTTTCCTTGGCTTTGTGATTAGTCTTTTCGAAGAATTTGCAGTTTATCCATCCTTTTATTAGTAAATTTTTGAGGATTTCCGTTTAAAAAAAGAAATGCCAGATTGAATTTGGCATTTCTTAGAGTAACACTTATTATTTTTAGGGTAGTTCATTCAGTTTTGGAGTCCAAATTGATTGTCTATCCGTTTTATTTGGGTTCTATCGGTTTTAGTTCAGTTCTATCGATTTTATTTTGATTCTATCAGTTTTATTTCAGTTCTATCGATTTTGGCCCAAATTTTCCTTGCTACCACGTAGTCCCTTTTCCATCAACCTCTCACAATAGGGAAAAAAGAATTGGATGATTGGACCTATCCCGAATGTAACGACCAAGGTTCCAATTCCAATCGGTCCCCCAACTAAAAGTGCCAAAATTAGGCCTGTTGCTTCTGCGATTGTTTTTGAAATCCCGACTTTTAACTTAAATCGCTTGCTGATGGCGAGCATCAAATTATCGAGAGGCGAAAGCGGAAACTTTGCCTGCAAATAGATGGCGATCCCGAGTGAGGCAACCACTAATCCCCCTACCAAGGTAAGAACCTGCAATACTAAGCTTTTCAAATTCCATTCGTCCAAAGCAATTAATAACCAAAAATCAATAAAAAAGCCAATTAAAATGATAGTTCCGATCGATAAAAATGCTGGCCGCTCACTCAGTAATAGAGCGTTTACAAGCATGACGATAACGCCTACGACCATAACCCAGTTTCCGATAGTGAGTCCAAATGTTTCGGATAACCCGACATTGAGGGCATCCCATGCCCCGGCACCGATATCTGCAATTATCATTAAACTGATTCCCAGCGCCAAGATAAACAATCCAACGCCAAAAAAAGTAATTCGTCTTGTGATCATAGTTGATCTCCTCAGGTTAACATTTAATTTAAACATTGCAATTTATTATAATCCACCCGAAATAATTAATCGATATTTTTTCATTTTTTTTAATTTTAACTGAATATTTTTAATGTTAGGTAAATAATATAAAGTATACCTTACTTGAAGGAGGGATAAGGAGACCATACCTTTAATGACAGGGGGTATGCTATTCGATTGCCGGACGAAGAGTACACCAATGAAAGTTATCCCTTTAAAGTACTTGAAAAAAGTTAAAAAAAGACCAAACGACTCTGTGTAGATGAAGTCTGCACAGAGTCGTTTTTTTGTCCTTATAATAAGTAAAAACCTATTCCCATAATGGCGTACGCAGCTAACAAGGTACCACCTTCAAACCAGTTAGTTTCTCCATCATTCGTTAGGGAAATCGTTAAAAATACCGCGGTAATCATCGAAATTAATTCTGGCATGGTAAACACGAGCGCCATCTGTGTATCGAGGAACAAGGAAATCAAAACTAAGAGCGGTGCAACAAACATGGCAACCTGCAAGGTTGAGCCAATCGCGATTTCAATGGCAACATTCATTTTATTTTTATATGCCATCATCACAGCTGACGCATGCTCTGCTGCATTCCCGACAATCGCCACAATAATAATCCCAATAAAAAGTTCACTCCAGCCAAAGCTTTCCGCTACAACATCAAAAGTATGAACGAGATTTTCAGATACATACCCGACGGCAACCGTCGACAGCGCCAGGATAACAAGGGCCTTCCACTTCCCCCATTCAGGTTCTTCATGCTCTTCATTTTCCTTTTCCACCTGCTCGGAATCCTGCTGGTAAATCCCACGATGGGAAACAAGCTTAAAGAAAAGACCTGCTAAATATAACAGAATTAAAATGATCGAAATACCGATACTTAACGTAAATGTATCCTGATCATTCATCTCCATTGAAAAAACCTCTGGAATGACGAAGGCAAGAATAATTGAAAAAATTAGCAATCCTGAGTTATGACGTGCATCATGGACATTAAATTTCTGTCGCTTAAACTTAATGCCCCCAACTAAAAAGGAAAGACCACCAACAAGTAAAAGGTTGCCAAGCACAGATCCGGTTAGCGATGCAAGTACAACTGTGACAAGTCCTGCTTTTAAAGCAAAAATAGAAATAATAAGTTCAACTGCGTTCCCAAAGGTTGCGTTTAACAGACCACCAATCCTCGGTCCGGCAATAACTGCAAGGCTTTCCGTCGCTCTGCCCATAAAACCTGCTAAGGCGATAATCGTTAAACAGTAGACAACAAACATGATGACGGCTGGCCAATGCAAGAGGCTTCCAATCACTGAAAGCGGAACACCAATCACAACCATAATCATAAAGAGACGATTCATCGTGACACAACCTTCCACATAACCTAAAAAAACTACGCCCATCTTTTGCGTAGTTTTCCTCTATAAAAATTATGTTCTATTATAATGTTTTTATTCACGAATGATTTCAAAACTCTCCGTAATTTCAATACTTCCCTTTACCGATTGTGCCATCGGACAATTGCGAGAAGCGACTTCGATGGAACGCTCGATTTTTTGTTCGTTTAAATCCGTTCCCTTGATAAGGTAATGGAGATGAATTTTTTCAACTCGATTCGCTTGGGACTCATTTCTTTCAACCTCTGTATTAATGGTGATGTCCTCGACCTGCATTCTCTTTTTTTCAAGAATCTTGCGAAGAGTGCCTCCGCTGCAGACGGCAATGGATGAGACTAAAAGCTGATAAGGTCTGAACCCGTATGCTTCATCTCCTGCAACATGTAACTCTCCGTATTCCACATCTGTGTAAAAGCCAACTTCCTTCATTTTAAAAATCATGAAAAATTCCCCCTGTTCACTTTGTTATGTTTAGTGTACCAAAATTTACCCTTGGAAAATCTTTTTGATTTCCAACCCCCATTAATTTTTGTATGATTAGAATGGAAATGGTACTGGGGGAGAAACAACATGAAATTGCGGTTTTGGATATTAGTGAGTATAGTGGCAGTCTCAGGGTTCAGCCAGGGTATGCTGTTGCCATTGATTGCTGTTATCTTTGAAAATAGCGGATTGTCATCAACCTTAAATGGATTGAATGCAACCGCCCTATATATAGGAATATTATTTGTATCACCTTTTATGGAACACCCATTGCGAAAGTATGGCTATAAACCGGTTATTCTTTTTGGAGCATTGCTCGTGGTCATATCCCTTGCCTTATTCCCGTTATGGAAATCGTTTTGGTTTTGGTTTGTATTGCGACTCTTTATCGGAATTGGGGACCACGCCCTGCACTTTGGAACTCAAACATGGATTACTTCATTTTCACCAGAGGAAAAGCGTGGTAGGAATATCTCCTTATATGGATTGTTCTTTGGACTAGGCTTTGCCACAGGTCCATTAATGACACCATTAATCAACATCAATGAAGCATTGCCATTTATTTTGTCTTCTGTCTTATGTTTAATAGGCTGGTTCTTTTTATTCCTATTAAAAAATGAGTTTCCTGATGCAGATTTGGGTGTGAACTCATTTAGAGAAACAATCAACCGGTTCTCCAAAGCATTGAAATATGCATGGGTCGCATTTTTACCGCCAATGACCTTTGGATTTTTGGAATCATCCTTAAACGGAAGCTTCCCGATATACGGATTACGAATTGATTTAGATGTTACGTTTGTATCGATATTACTAACTTCATTTGCACTTGGTAGCATCATCACCCAGCTTCCATTGGGTATTCTGAGCGACAAGTTTGGAAGAAGACTTATTTTAATGATCGTCCTGTTTTTAGGATTTTTAAGCTTTACCATGGCAAGCTTCCTAGAACATTCTCATGTTGGGCTTTGGCTCTGTATTACGTTTGCAGGGATGGCGGTTGGATCGACATTTTCACTAGGCATCTCGTATATGACAGATTTAATGCCGAAAAATTTACTTCCAACTGGTAACCTTCTTTGTGGAATCTTTTTTAGTATCGGTAGCCTGATTGGGCCGTTTATCGGTGGACTATTTATCCAATACTTTGAAAACATTAGCTTTTTCAATGTCATTGGAACCATTCTATTTGTCATCTTTATTGTATTAACTGTGTTTGGTACGAAAACGGCAGTTAAAACGGTTGAAAATTGACTTCCTTGTTGGAAGTCTTTTTATTTTTGCCTATTTTCCAGAATTTTGTTGACGTTTTTCAGAAAACTGTTATATAATACAATTAATTTAAATATACTGTATTAAAACAGTTACAAAGGACAAAAAATGAAAAGGGAGAGGATTAAAATGAGTAGGCAAGAACGTAAAAACATGATTGAGTTTATTGAAAAGGTAAAGGACATTGATAAAATCGAGCTCATGTATATGACTGACGCTGATATCGAGCATATCTACGATACAACCTATTATCATTTCGAGGAAATTGCGGAGTAATGGAAAAAACTCGCCGGTTGGCGAGTTTTTTATGTTTTATGCATCCTCATCTGCTCTGTATTCTAAAAGATCCCCTGGTTGACAGTCCAACGCTTTGCAAATCCCTTCTAATGTAGAAAATCTAACAGCCTTTGCCTTTCCATTTTTTAAAATGGAGAGGTTGGCCATCGTAATTCCGACCCTTTCAGATAACTCGGTTACACTCATTTTTCGTTTTGCTAACATGACGTCTATGTTAATAATGATTGCCATTGTTTTCACCTCAAACTGTTAAGTCATTTTCTTCTTGAATTTTGATCGCATTTTTCAATAATTTTTGAAGAACGGCAGCAAAAACCGAAACGACAAAACAAGCGAAAATAATGACTAGTGCAATAAGAAGGACACCAGGATTACCTGCATTCTGTGAAATCACAAACAAGAAACCGATGACATACCATGCACTAATGATGGCCGCACAATATTTTATGATATTTAAAGATTGAACCGATTTTTGAGAGAAAGCATTATTTTTATCAATATAACTTAGCAGTTTAAAGCCTTGATATAGAGCAGTTAAATACGGAATCAACATGATTTCGATCCCTATTAATAAAGGATATTTTAAATATGAAAATTCTGGGTTTTTGACTGCTAAATCATTTGCTGCCCAAGGAAGCCAAGAAATACATAAAGCCAAGATAACAATTCCCATAAAAAAAATTGCTACCTTTAAAAAAAGTGTGTTCCCACGTTCTTTTAGCCTCAAGATTTCATCCATTATAAACACCTCACCTATTTTTTGCCTTTTTGGATAGTTTACATGAAAGTTTATTGTTTTTCAATAAATAATTATCCTTTCTCCACTATAATGCCTTCTTATTTAAAATAATTATAAAAAAGACTTTTAAAATCCGGGCAATATGTTATAATTAATAATAATTATAAAGTGAAAATAACTAAAATTAGTTGCTGCCATCAAAATGATTGCAGTTTTCTTGTTTAATTGGCTTAATGAGTGTGATTTTCTTTCTCAATTAGCATGAGTATATTGATTTCAATTCTCAATTACGTAGTAAAAATGATTATTTTTCTCAATTAGAAGACGGAGGCGAATAAAATGAGTACAGAAGTAAAAACTGTTCCAGGGCAACAACATCTATATAAAACAGAGAAAGAGCCTTCTCCACTCTTAGAAAAAGTAAAGCTTCACGGAGAATTGATTGCGGCTATAACGAGTGGTGTGTTAATCGCCATCGCTTGGACATTAGGTCATTTTGAACAAAGTACTGCCTCTATCGTTATGTATCTTCTTGCATTTGTTATTGGCGGTTATGCAAAGGCAAAGGAAGGTATAACAGATACAATCGCAGAAAAGGAATTAAATGTGGAAATGCTGATGATCTTTGCCGCAATTGGTTCAGCCATCATCGGTTATTGGAATGAGGGTGCAATTTTAATCTTCATCTTCGCCTTAAGTGGTGCTCTTGAAACGTACACGATGAACAAGAGCCATAAGGAAATCTCTTCTCTTATGGGACTGCAGCCTGAAGAAGCAACTCTTATTCAAAACGGGATCGAACGAGTTGTACATGTTTCATCCCTTCAAATTGGAGATACCATTTTAGTTAAACCAGGTGAGCGCATTCCAGCTGATGGTAAGCTTTTAAAAGGCGAAACAAACGTGGACCAAGCTGCCATTACAGGTGAATCAATCCCGGTACAAAAATCCCTTGGGGACGAGGTCTTTGCAGGTACGGTTAACCTACGTGGTTCTATTACCGTTGAAGTGACAAAGCCAAATGAAGATTCCTTATTTCAAAAAATTATTAACCTTGTTCAATCCGCACAAAGTGAAAAATCACCTTCACAGCTATTCATCGAAAGATTTGAAGGTAGATATGTTAAATTTGTTTTAATCGCAGTTGGGTTAATGATGTTTCTTCCTCACTTTTTATTAGGTTGGACATGGACAGAAACCTTTTACCGGGCGATGATTTTACTCGTTGTTGCATCCCCTTGTGCTCTCGTTGCATCCATTACGCCTGCAACCTTATCTGCCATTTCAAATGGGGCAAGACGTGGAATTCTTTTTAAGGGTGGTGTACACCTAGAGCAGCTCGGTAACCTAAAAGCGATTGCGCTAGATAAAACGGGGACTTTAACAAAAGGGAAACCAGTTGTAACGGATATAATTGTGGCAGATTCAATCGAGCATAACGCATTTTTACAAATCGTTGCTTCCATTGAAAATCAATCCACACACCCGTTGGCCGGAGCGATCGTAACACATGCCAAAACGAATGGTCAGGAGCTGCTTCCAATCGACGGAATCGAGGATATGCCCGGGTTTGGGGTAAAAGCAACAATTGGTGAAGCTGATTGGTTAATCGGTAAATCCGATCTTGTTGGAAAAGATGCTGCAGCTGCTTTTAAAAATGGTGTTGAGAAGCAGTTGGCAGCTGAAGGAAAAACAATTGTTTATGTAAAATCAGATGACGACATTGTGGGGATTCTTGCATTAAAGGATATTGTCCGTGAAGATACGGTTTCAGCTATCTCAGCCTTAAAAGACCTTGGTATCTACACGGTGATGCTAACTGGTGATGGTGAAAAAACGGCTGAAGCAATTGCTGCTGAAAGTCATGTTGACCAGCATATTGCTGAATGTTTACCTGAAACAAAGGTTAACCATATTAAAGAACTGATTTCAAAATATGAGACAGTTGCCATGGTCGGAGATGGAATCAATGATGCTCCTGCTTTAGCGACGGCCAATGTAGGTATTGCGATGGGTCAAGGAACAGACGTGGCACTTGAAACCGCAGATGTCGTTCTCATGAAAAACGACCTGCCACGAATCGCCGAAGCCGTAAAGCTCTCAAAACGCATGAATCGGATTATCAAACAAAATATCATTTTTTCAATCGGCGTAATTACGCTATTGATTGTGTCTAACTTCTTTCAAATCATTGACCTCCCATTTGGTGTCATTGGGCACGAAGGAAGTACAATTCTTGTTATCTTGAACGGGCTTCGATTGTTGAAGTCATAAATTGGAAAGGACTTGACCCCATCGGTCAAGTCCTTTTTATAGTATTGGGGACCAGTGGAACCGTCCCTCTGGTTCCTAATGATAGCCGTTGCTGCCGTTAGCAGAACTGCTTGTTTTTTGTTTTGGGCTATTTTTCTTTCCTTTTTGCTTTGTGTTGCCATTTTTTTTAGACATAATAGAGGCCTCCTTGTATTGTACTTACAACCTCTATTATCTCTCGCGTCCCTCTTTTCAATGAAGGTAACTTCCGGAAAAATTATCGTCCGTCCCTGATACGATGGCAGTTGAGTATCGCGTTGATTTCTCCACCGATGATGATGATGACCGCTGACAAGTAAAACCAAATCATGAGGACAATGATGGCTCCTAGACTTCCGTATGTCGTTGAAAAATGCCCAAAGCTGTTCACGTAGTATGAAAATGCGAGGGACACAAACATCCATCCAAAGGTCGCAAAAAAGGCTCCAGATATGATTTCTTTAATTTTTAGCCGGCGGTTAGGCGCGACCCAGTACAAAAAAGTAAACACGATAAACAGAATCATCGCACTCACAATCCAACGAATTCCATTCCAAATATCTAAGAATTCATCGGACAGGCCAAACGAAGAAAAGATAAAAACTCCAATTTGCTTACCGAAGACTGGCAGTAACAAAGCAATAATGATGACAAAAATCATCCCAAACGTTAATAATATCGAGATTCCTCGTGTGAAAAAGAAGTTCCGTGTTTCCTTCACATCATATGCTTTGTTAAATGCACGAACGATCGCGTTAATTCCATTCGAGGACGACCACAGTGTACCGATGATACCAATGGACAACAGTCCCCCTTTTTGCGAACCTACAATGAAATTTAAGTTTTCTTCAATCATATCAACAGTACCTTCTGGCGCGTACTGCCTGACAAACGCCAATACATCTATTTGGGAGATTGGCAAATACCCAATAAGTGTCACTAGAAAGATTAAAAATGGGAATAGAGAAAGCAAGAAAAAATAGGCAAGCTCTGCTGAAAGACTACCTACTTCGTCTTCCTTATATCGCAAAAATAATTCCTTAATAAACCGCAAATCTAACGTCCGAATTTGGGTCATCTTTTCACCTCTCTATATTATCGTCCCTCATACCTCCCGTTTTATTAGAAATTGCGTCCTTTGTTTCCTTCACTGCTTCAACGATTTCTGGTGTCGTTTCCACGATTTCATTCACCCTTGAGGTCACGATGCGAACGTCCTCTGCTACCTGTTCTACGGTTGTACGAACCGCGTTAAACTGGTCCTTAACAAGCTCTGTATAACCTTGAGGATTTTTCATGATATCTACTGCTTTTTTACTAACTCTTTTACTAGTATGTAAAAACTGCTCTCTTGTTTCCTTATCGCATAAAGAAATCGCTGCACCAAGGACAGCCCCGATGACCATGCCCTCCACCATTTTATTGCGCTTTGCCATTTTGAATTACTCCTTTCCAACGAAATTTTCTTTTTTTATGACATTTAAAAGATGCTTACATCCATTGCTCACAAGCTCATATGTTTCATCAAAATTCCCCGTATAGTAAGGATCAGGTACGTCTTTAACCTTGCTGTCGTCGACAAAATCGAGAAGCTTTTTAATCTGGCCAGTTTTTGCTGTACCAATCATTCTTTTTAGATTGCCTAAATTATCAGAGTCCATTGCGATAACATAATCAAATTGTTCAAGGTCCGCTGGAATGACCTTGCGTGCCTTAATCCCTTCAAAGGACACTTTATATTTGGTTAGTATGGTTTGCGTGCCCTTATGTGGGGGATGTCCAATATGCCAATCTCCAGTACCTGCTGAGTCCACTTGAATTTCATCGGCAAGTTCTTCTTTTTTAACGATATCTCGAAAAATGGCCTCTGCCATCGGTGATCTGCAAATATTCCCTAAACACACAAATAATACTTTTATCATTATGTAGATTCTCCTTTATGTTATATTTTTCCGTTGGTTGCCATATTAAATAATAACAGAAACGTGATACAATAAGAATACAATGAACATTGAAAGGATGAAAACATGGATCTCTCACAAAAGTCGGTCGAGAATGTTGAGTTTATGATCGAAAAAATCAAAGAAAAGCTGAAAGTGCTAAACATTGGTGCAATTAAGCCTTCCCATTTTGATGAAGAAATGTACGAGGAACTAAAAGACATTTACGACCTCACCATGAAAAAGAACTCATTCAGCCCGAACGAAATGCAAGCACTCGTCGAAGAACTCGGAAGCTTACGCAAAAATAGATAATACATATGAACAAAAGTGCAAGCGCCTTGATCAGCCCCGACAAGCATAAGAAAAGCCGGCGAGAAGGATGCAGTATATCCTTCTTGACGGATTGGCTAGACCAGAGAGGGGCTAGGCGCTGGAACTAGACTAAAATGGCGGCCATGTTGGTCGCTTTTTTTGTAAAATTCAGTCAATAACTCCCCAGCCCTGCATATACGTATACAAAGGGGCATCCTCGGGTCTGAGGGACAGGTCCATTGTCCCAGACTTCATCGTTCTTTCTTCTGCCAGCCCCAATCTAAAGGGGGGAATACACTTGCTAGGTCTATGGCTAACGCTCATTGGAATTGCTGTGTTATATTTTATCTCCGCTGGATTCTGGTTTTACTTTGTTGCATCTTCGATGGATCAGGACGATACCACAAGAATTGACCCGCTACCAAAAGATCAAGAATAATCAAATGCGCCTTGGCGTGTTTGCGCCCAGATTTTAGGCCCACAGGATGTGGGTCATAAAGACGTTGCCACAGGATGTGGCGTTCTTAGTCTCTGATTTTACTGCTCGAGAAGTTTCCTTTGAAAATCGCATGTCTCCGCCGGAGGCTTAACTTTATTCAGTCATAGTTTGAACTCCCAGTTATTTTGTATATACCCAATACTCGTCCCGCCACTTTTAAAGCTGGGGTACTTCTAACGAATAAAGTTAAAAAAGCCACACCCGCAATTGGGCATGGCTCTTACAGTGTAGGCAAAAACGTCTACACTTTTTTATTTTTTCGTTAAATGGTACACAACTGATTCATATGGACGTAAGCTGAGCCCTTTTGAAATATCAGTTTGCGAATCGCCATAGTTGGAAATGAGAAGATCAGTTGTGTAGTTTTCAATCTTAATATTTTCAGGAATTTCGAATGTCGCTTCTTTCTCGTAAAAATTATTGACAACAAGTAGCTTCTCGTTTTCCCCGTTTCTTACATATGCAAAGATTTGCGGATCTTCCTCAAGTAATAGCTCGTAATCACCGTATGTGATAATATCGTATTCCTTACGGAGCTTAATCAATTTTTGATAGTGATAAAAGACTGAGTTTTTGTCCTCTAACGCATTTTCTACGTTAATGGTTTTATAATTATCAGCGACATTTATCCACGGTGTACCATTTGTGAAGCCTGCATGCTCAGATGCATCCCACTGTACAGGTGTACGTGAATTATCTCGGGATTTATGTTTCAAAATCTCAATGATTTGTTCGTTACTCATACCCTGTTCTTTTTTAATTTTGTACATATTAATGGATTCAACATCACGATATTCAGAGATATCTTCGAATTTCGGATTGGTCATGCCGATTTCTTCACCTTGATAAATATAAGGCGTACCTTGCATCATGTGAATTGTTGTCGCAAGCATTTTCCCAGACTCTGTTGAATATTTGCCATCATCGCCATATCTCGATACTATACGGGGTTGGTCATGGTTGCACCAAAATAACGCATTCCAGCCCCCACCCTTATGCATTTCCACCTGCCAGGTTGAGAGGATTCTTTTTAAAGCTTGGAAGTCAAAATCCGCAACCGTCCACTTATCCCCGTTCGGGTAATCCACTTTTAAATGGTGAAAATTAAAGGTCATACTCAGTTCTTCACGGTCAGGATTCGAATATTTGATACAATCGTCAATTGTTGTTGAAGACATTTCCCCAACCGTCAAACTATCGTATTTCGAAAATACATTCTGATTCATTTCATGCATGAATTCATGGACACGTGGACCGTCTGTATAAAACTTTCGGCCATCACCAGGCGCTACAGATCCATCGTCATCCGGGAATTTCTGGTCTTTTGAAATTAGATTGATGACATCTAGACGGAAGCCATCTACCCCTTTTTCAAACCAAAAAGTCATCATGTCATAGACTTTTTTGCGAACCTCTTCGTTTTCCCAATTAAGGTCTGCTTGGGTCACATCAAAAAGATGGAGATAGTATTGACCCGTTTTTTCATCATACTCCCAGGCATTCCCACCGAATTTAGATTCCCAATTGCTTGGCTCATGGCCGTCTTTTGGGTCCTTCCAAATATAAAAATCACGATATGGATTGTCCTTTGACTCACGAGATTGCTTAAACCATTCGTTTTCAGTAGATGTATGGTTAACGACGATATCCATAATAATTTTGATTCCGCGAGAATGAGCTTCTTCAAGCAAACGATCAAAATCCTCCATCGTGCCGTACTCTTCTTGAATTGCAAAATAATCACTAATATCGTACCCGTTATCACGCTGCGGAGATTTGTAAATTGGCGTTAACCAAATAACATCAATACCTAATGCTTTCAAGTAGTCGAGTTTTTCGATGATCCCCTGTAGGTCTCCAAGACCATTTCCAGTTGTGTCATTAAAACTCTTTGGATAAATTTGATAAACAACAGACTTTTTCCACCAAGGCTGTTTCAACTGCTACACCACCATAAATAATTATTATTCTTGTAGTATTTCATAAATAAAATAACTTTATTTATACTAGTAGTGTAACTTGTATATACAAGTTGGTCAAATTTATGCCACCTAAGAGGTGTCTTGGTGTGAATGTTAGTCATTGATTAGCTATTAGCCATAAATTTTAATTAGTGGCTATATTTTTCGGTTATTAGCCATAAATTTTAATTAGTGGCTATAAACTCTATCTATTGGCTATAAACAAACCATCCCCATGGATCCTCTCCAACACTTCCTTCAACACAACCGCTTGGTTATGCACTTCATCCTTTGCACCAAAAAGAAGAGTCACTTTTTCTTCACCAATCATGCTCAATAATTCTTCGATTGCAGCCTTTTTCTCATCGTCTTCCTGTAATTCTTTTATGTAGTGCTCTTTAAATTCTTCAAATCGTTCTGGTTTGTGGTTAAATTCCTTACGAAGCCCCGTGCTTGGGGCGATTTTTTTCATCCACAAATAAAGTTGCGCTTTATCCTTTGAAATGCCTCTTGGCCAAATGCCGTCCACTAATATTCGTTTTCCATCTTCCGCACTAGCAGGTTCATAAATTCGTTTTAACACTAGATTTTCCAACATAACTCTCTTTCCTTCCTATAAAAAAGGGCTAAACGCAATGGTTTGGCCCCTCCAAATTATTTAAACTTGTTATGCAATTTCATTTGATAGTCTTTGAAAACCGCTGAGTGAGAGGTCTTTCTATTTTTCAAAATTTGATTTAAGCGAAACTGTTTTTCGTTTAGCTTTTTCTGATAGATGACTCTTTGTTCCTCATCTTCACAGTTATCAATCAGGTTCTCGAATGTGAGCAATTCTTTTTTGATTTCCGTTTCTTCATTGATGAATCCAGCATTTTTCATGACGCGATATGCCATGCGAAGATCCTCTGGAATTGCGGAATCATCATCAAGCTTAAGCGGCTTACCGTATCCTGGTAGGTTGTCAAATTCTCCATCCTTATAAGCCTTGCGAATTTTGTCCTCTGACACAATATTCGAAAAATCCATGGTAACGCCCTCCTTTTTGGAGTGTTTCATCTTTTACTATTTTACGTGGTTTTTGAACAAATTGCCATTCTCCTCTTATATTTCTTCTATATTTCAATTTTTACAATATGACAACTACCCCCAGAAATCGACATATTTTTAAGAATAACTATAGGGTGAAGTGGGCTAAAATGACTACTCATGAAAATTAATAAAGAGTGCTAAAAAGTTTTGGTTAACTATTTTAGGCTATTAGACATATATTCTTAAATTCTAGAAGGATGGAGATAACAATGTTTTCAAACGTAGAAATCGGAATTGATTTAGGAACTGCAAATATTCTTGTATACAGTAAAAATAAAGGTGTCATCATTAATGAGCCATCCGTTGTGGCGATCGACACTGAAAATAACAAAGTCGTCGCTGTTGGGACAGATGCGAAAAGAATGATTGGAAAGACGCCCGAAAAAATTGTGGCGATTCGTCCATTACGTAAAGGTGTGATTGCAGACTTTAATGTGACTGCGGACATGCTTCGCCATATTATGAAAATGGCGAGCCAAAAAACGGGTTACTCGCTTCGCAAACCCAATGTGGTCGTTTGTACTCCATCTGGGTCAACATCCGTTGAACGACGCGCCATCCAGGATGCGGTTAAACAATGTGGTGCCAAGCAGGTTTATTTAATTGAGGAGCCTGTAGCGGCTGCAGTTGGCTCTGATTTACCTGTTGATGAGCCGATCGCAAACGTAATCGTCGATATCGGTGGAGGCAATACCGAGGTTGCAATTATTTCCTTCGGTGGTGTTGTATCCTGCAATTCAATTCGAATCGGCGGAGACCAGTTTGATGAAGATATCATTCAATATGTACGAAAAAAATACAATGTCCTAATCGGGGAACATACCGCCGAGCAGGTTAAATTTGAAATTGGCTATGCACTTGTTGAGCATGAAGTAAAAACAATGGATATTCGTGGACGCGACCTTGTTACAGGTCTTCCTAAAACCATTTCATTGCGTTCAACCGAAGTACAAGAAACATTAAAAGAATCATTACTTCATATTTTAGAAGCAATCCGTGCGACCCTAGAAGATTGCCCACCTGAATTAAGTGGTGATATTGTGGACCGCGGAGTTATTATTACAGGTGGCGGAGCGTTATTAAATGGCATGCAGGAGTGGCTCAGTCAGGAAATCTTTGTTCCAGTGCATCTTGCGCCTAACCCGCTTGAATCAGTTGCAATCGGAACTGGCCGTTCACTAAGTATTATTCAGAAGCTGCATAAAATCGCAAAATAAGGGACCAAGGAACCAAGGGGACGGTTCTACTGGTTCCCAGTACTTGTTCTAACATCAAATAAGGAACCACAGGAACCGTCCCTGTGGTTCTTCCTATAACTTCCTACGCACTTCTGCGTTCTACCAGATTAATCCCTATTCCCATTGCTACTATCCCGATCAACAGCATAAGCAATAGAGACAACATCACATCTTGTAGCCCTGCATTATAAAAAATAACATTCATTATTGCCTCCATGGCATGGGCCATTGGAAAAAGATCGGCAATGAATAAAAGTACAGGATTGGTAATCGTTCCTGGCATCATGTAGGCACCGCTAACAAGCGGTATAAGCGGAATCACTGAAGGATATACTGCATAAAACTGCTCTGGAGTCTTTACAAAACCGGTAATTAACATAGCAACGCATATCATACTAAAAGTAAAGACCGCAGCAATTAAAATAATTATCCACAGATTATCCCCTACCTCATAATTCATTACATATTTAAATAACAAAAGTACGACTATAATTTGAAACAGCGTGATTAAGAAACTGTACAATAAATAACCACAATACATACTTGTTTTACTTATCGGTGACAAAATCATTCGATCCCATATTCCAGATATCTTGTCGTGCGTGACATTATTAACCTTAAAGCCAAGAATAAACATCGAAATTAAGAAAGTAAAAGCAAATAATAATTGTGTACTCATGTTAAAATTAGGAATTTCTTCACTATCAAGCCCTTGAGCTTGCATTTGAAACGGAGGATCTGCCAGATAGTCCTCAATTTCACCCCGTATATTCTCATTTTTTCCTAATTTAGCAATCGCATTAATTTGAGCCTCTCGTTGAAATACTTTCTCAACATGTTGTTCAACATAATAGACGCTCGGAAGCTTACTTGTAATGACTAATCTATAATCATTCTCCATTAATTTTACTGCCACATCCGTGTTTCCATCTCTTACATTTTCACGAGCCTTATCTGGGGATATAATTTCAAAGACAAAGGATTCATCAACATTCAATAACTTTTCCCACTTTTTCTCGATTTCAGTCGAATTCTCTTCCTCACTGAAAATGGCAACAGTTGTCGGTGTATTAACCCCCCCACCAAACAATAGGGTAGCGAGAATGCTTCCAGCAATAAATAATAAAAGCATTAAAGGATTTCGTCTATCTTTAGCAAATTGTGCCCATACTACTGAATTCACTTCGCATCCCCCCTTTTCGGAAAAAAGGCTAAACCAATCATGGTACATAGTAAAAAGATCCCTACCAATATTAGGCTCGGCATGACTATAGCGGATAGCTCTTCAAATTGAATCCACTCCGTTACCATAACCATAAATAGACCATTTGGTGTCCATTCACCAATTTGTTGTAACCAATCAGGTAATAAATAAATAGGAACAAAGTTTCCTCCGATTACACCAAACAAGAGAATAATTAACAAGAAAACTCCATTTGCCGCATCAATATTGTTCATTCTCAGAGAAATAGTGGTGAAGACGGCAGCTAAACCAGCAATTGACAACGAAAGTAAGGTAATAAACCCAATAGTGCCCAACCAAAAGGCAAAAGATCGATCAGGAAACACATCTAGGATAAAGTGAGAAAAAATCATGACGAAAGTAGTTTGTAACAATGCTAAGAAAAATGTCGACACCATTTTCCCGATTAAATAGTTGATTGGGTTACTATTTGTTAATAAAATTCGATTGAATACTTGTTCCCTAATTTCACCCCCTGTTTTTGTAGCTACTGTTGCTGCTATGAATATTGCGAACAATGCTCCCATCGCAATCGTAAAATATTGGGCTAATGTGAAACTTTCCCCCGCTCCTACTTCCTCAAAACCTCCTTCTGGAAGAATCACATCTGCCTTTGTTACACTGTCAACCTTTTGGAGCGCAAACTGATAATTCAAATGATCAATAAAACTATTAATGATATTGTACAAAGTACTATTGTTATTCGTTTCTTTTTCCATCTTAAATTTCAAGAACTTTGTCGGAGTTTCTCCTCGAAAGGCCGCATATAAACTATCAGCGGTAAACCCTTCAGGTATGACTAAAATACCGTCTAGATCGCCCTTCTCGACTTTATTTACCGCTTCTTCTTCCTCCAGTTTATGAACCGTCACCCATTCCTTTACTTCCTCACTGTTAAGATAATGGAATAACATTTGAACAGGCTGCAAATTGCTAGCTTGCTCCACTATCTCTAATGCTTCCTCTTCTCTGAACGAGGATTCCGTAATCAATTTTTCTTTCAATCTTTCCATAGACTTTGTCTGATCATCCTGATTGACGACAGCTACCTGTAAATCCATAGACAACTCATCATCATTTCCAAACATACCGGCAAAAGCAAAATTCAATACGATTACTAATAGGATAGGAAGTAAGAGTATCGAAATAATTTCTTTTCGGTCACGCCAAAATATTAACAAATCTTTTTTTATAAAATTTAGCATCCCTATCCCCCTTAATCCCGTAACGTACGCCCTGTCAAATGAAGAAATACGTCCTCCAAACTAGGCGTTTCAGTTTGAAAATTGATCAATTCTATATGATGTTTTTCAGTAAGGTGGACGAGCTTACTTATCAAATTGCTCCCCTTTTTCGAGATAATCTTCATTTCCAAGCTAGACGCCTCTACCTTACGTATCCCCTCAATCATTTTTACATGCTCAACAAATGATTCATCCATCCTATTTACCACAACTTTGATTGTATCCTCTGTAGACAAAATACTAAGTAACTCAGCTTTTGTACCCGCTGCAATAATTTCACCATGATCCATAATGTATAATCGATCACAAAGCTGTTCAACTTCCTCCATATAATGACTTGTGTAAAGAATTGTTGTACCATCTTTCTTATTTAACATTCGAACAGTTTCTAGAATATGATTTCGCGATTGAGGATCAATCCCCACCGTTGGCTCATCTAAAATAAGGATTTTCGGTCGATGCAATAAGGCTGCTGCAATGTTTATTCTTCGCTTCATACCACCGGAAAATGTCTTAACTAGATCCTTTTGACGATCTTCTAGTCCAACAATTTCTAATGCTTCTTGAATGCTTTTTTCAAGCTCCATTCCTTTCATTTTATAAATAGAACCGAAAAATTTAAGATTCTCATACGCTGTCAATTCCTGATAGAGTGCAATTTCTTGTGGAACAACACCCAGTATTTTTCTAATTTCTCCTGGATGATCAATCGTGTTTTTACCATTTAGCTTTATCTCTCCGCTAGTAGGCTTTATTAATGTTGAAATCATTGAAATTGTTGTAGATTTCCCTGCTCCATTCGGCCCTATCAAACCGACTGATTCACCATTATTCAGAAATAAATTAACATCTTGAACAGCGAACTTCCCTTTGTACGACTTACTTAAACGGATTGTTTCAATCATGAATTTGCCTCCTTACATCTCGTTTATTGCTTTATAAAGGCATCATAAAACAAAAAAACCAAAGTCACTACTGACAATGGTCATTCTACAAACAATCTATTGTTACTTTCGTCATTTTTCTTTTTCTCAGACCATTCGGTTGCGAATTGCATAAATCGCTAGCTGTGTACGATCCCTGAGTTCTAATTTTTCTAAAATATGACTGGTTTGATTCTTAACCGTCCCTACTGATAACCCTAGTGTTTCCGCTACCTCCTTATTATTCATTCCTTCTCCCACACACTTTATAATCGCTCTTTCCCTTGGGGTTAAAGTCGGATCAATCGACTGCTCCTCTTGATTGTGGAGCAAAACAGGCATTACCTTTGCAGCAACCTGCTCCTCTAGAGTAAGACCACCGCTAACTGCATTTTTAATCGAACGAATCAATGATTCAGTATCTCCGTTTTTTAGCATATAACCACTTACACCAAGCTTTAGAGCATCCATCACTAATTGATTATCATCAAATGTGGTTAACATGATAATTTTCAGGTGAGGATAACGAGAGCGTAAAATCTTGGCAGCTTCAATCCCGTCCATTTCAGGCATACGTATATCTAATATTGCCACATCAAAAACATGCTTTTCACAAAGACTGACCGCTTTCTTGCCATTATCAGCTTCGCCTGTTACTTCAATCTCATCAGCTGTTTCGATCATCGCCTTTAGTCCTTGGCGCACCATCACCTGATCCTCTGCTAGCAATACCTTAATCATATTCCACCTCGTTCTATTAAAAACAAACTTCCTCTAACTACAAATTGGCGTTCACCTTGAGAAATTTCTAATGAACCTCCTACTTTTTCCAATCGTTCTCGCATCGCCTTTAACCCGTATCCTTCTTGAAAAAAAGGGTTATGAGGTGTTTCGTTTAAGACTTCAAATCGAAAAATACTTCCTCCAGGAGATTCAAACAAGACTAGTGCCTCTCTTGTAGAGCTATGTTTCATTATATTAGTTAGAGCCTCTTGTACAGCTCGATATATTGCGAAAGACTGCTCCCCTGTCAAAGGGGCAGCAAATGCCCCATGTTTAACAGAGAAATTAATTTTCATAAAGCTTTCCATTTCTAGCTTACGAATTAACCGAATAACACCTTGGAGTCCACCAACATCTTTTTGCTTAAAGGATTTTACAGCTCGTCTTGTTTCCTCTAAGCTTTGATCGGCAAGCTCTTTAAATTTTAGAATCTTTTCTTTGTCCTTTTCATCTGCCGTTAGACGAAAAACCTCTAATTGCATTAACAACGCTGTGAGTTTATGCCCAACCGAATCATGTATTTCATGACCAATCATGTTCCGCTCATCCTGCCTTGCTTGCTCTTCTTCAATCACAAGCTGCCTTTTCATCCGTCTATATTCATCTAATAAAGCATTATTCTTTTGACGCACTTCTATTTCTCGTATATGTATATTTTGATAATGCAATAATGCTAACACTAATAATAGATAAAAAAGTCCACACCACGCTAATTGGAAATAGGAAAGATCAGCCACCAATGAAATCCACGTAGCACATCCGAGTTGAACGAACATCACAATCAAACTCTGTGCACGGCCTAGATAAAAGAAAGCCTCAGCTAAAATCAAAGCGTGAAATAAAAATAGATACGGATTTAGTTCAGAGTCTATGGGGTAGAAGATGACAATTGTTGTAAGTAGTTGTATAGAAAACAAAACGGTAAGTACGATCGGTTTTCCTATAAAAAGAGGAGTAATAAACAAGATGATAAACAATAAACATATACCTGCTAATCTTACTACGTTTGAACCTAGAGGAAATTCTAAGAAGGCAAATACCGAAACAACACAATAAATTGATAGCCAAACAAAATACGTCTTTTTCATATATCAAATCACCTCCACCAATAAATTATACTATGATTCACCAAAGGGACCAAGGGGACGGTTCTCCTGGTCCCTGGTACCAGTTCTAATATAAAAAGGAACCACAGGGACCGTCCCTGTGGTTCTATTCATTATGCAGTATGTTGTAATTCTTCTTTTTTCGCTGCAATTTTTTTGTTTTTAAGATATCCAATTCCTAATACAAGAATGGTTAAAACAGCTGCGATTAAGTATGTTACTGGTCCATGTTCAATATGAAGGAAGTTTGTAAATCCTTCATCCTTCAATACCATTTCTCCTGCAGTCCAAGCAAGAATACCTGCTCCGACATAAGCAATCCAAGCATATTTGTTCATTGCTTTTACAATGAATTTAGAACCAAAGATCATAATTGGAATACTTATTAGAACTCCAAGTGCAATCATGCCAATGTGCCCGTCTGCAGCACCTGCAACGGCAACAACATTATCAAGACTCATTACCGCATCCGCCATAATAATTGTACCAATCGCTGACATTATGCCAGTTGAAGATTTCACATGTGCATCACCTTCTTCTTCAACCAATACTTTATAGGCGATGAAAAGAAGCAATGCTCCACCAATTACATTCACAAACGGAATTTTTAATAAGTAAACAATGATAGCGGCAAATAAAATACGTAAAATAACAGCACCTGCTGTTCCCCAAAAGATTGCTCTATTTTGCTGTTCTTTTGGAAGGTTTCTAGTTGCCATCGCGATTACAACAGCATTGTCTCCAGATAAAATAATATCAATTGCAATGATTTTTAATAATGCGATTGTCGCACCTGATGAGATAGCTAGTCCAAGAATAGTTGGCATATCCATAGGGTAATTCCCCCTCAATTAATATTGTAAAATAGTTAAATTTTAATTACATAATCTAGCATACTCCTATTTTTTGTCACTTTCAATATTTGACCTTAAGAATCTTGCTTACATAACTCCCACAATTATCCATCAGTTCTTTTTTCAAAATGAACATACTATTGTAATATACCCTTCTTGACATAACACCTTTTGGTTATATATAATCAAAATACGAAACCAAAAGGTTTTATTTTAACCTCAAAAGGAGAATGATTTATGGCAACTGTACCTGATATAAAACAAACTGTATTAATTGAAGCACCGATTCAAAAAGTATGGGAACTTGTGTCGAAAGGCGAGGCAATCGGATCGTGGTTTATGCCAAATGATTTAGTAGCAGAGGAAGGACACGAATTTCATATTCAATCTCCATTTGGACCTTCTCCGTGTAAGGTTCTAGAGGTTGAGCCACCACATCGCCTAACTTTTTCTTGGGACACAGAGGGCTGGTATGTAGAGTTTCTATTAAAAGAAATTGACGGCAATACAGAGTTTACCCTCATTCATGGTGGCTGGAAGGATTCTGAAGAAATCGTTGGAAAAGCTCAGCGTTCAGCTGCTGAGATTCGTGAAACAATGAATGGCGGTTGGGCAGGCATCGTACAAAAGCTTCGTCGGGTGGCGACAAACGAGTGAGTGAGTCTGCTCAAAAATATGATGTGTTCCAAGCAATTGCTGATCCAACCCGGAGAGAGGTGCTGCGCCTCCTGTCAAAAAAGGAATTGCCTATTTCGGAAATCACAAGCCATTTTTCAATGAGCCGGACGGCTGTGACCAAGCATCTTCACATTCTTTCAGAGGCGAATTTAGTGAGCGGCAAAAAAGTGGGAAGAGAAAAACGCTATAGCCTCCAGCCTGAATCTTTTTCGGAGCTACATGAATGGCTTGCGTATTTCGACCAGTTCTGGAACAACAAGCTATCGATATTAAAGCATATCGCCGAGAATGGTCAGGATAGTGGGTTAAAAGTGGTGAAGCCTACTGTTGAAGATGGTGAGTAGGTTGGATGAAACACTTATCTTAAATATGTGTCTTGGGTTCAGGTCTTCATCTTTTTGATGAAGGCCTGAACTTTATTATGGAGGTGAGCTTCGGTCTTCAGCGATAAAATGAAGAACGATTTCCATTATTTCTACTTCTTTTTCGGTCTTCATAACCCTGATGAAGACCGAAATTCTTTATTCTCACCTTTTTTTCGGTACCTCATAACACCAATGAAAGACTTTACGTACGAACTCCGGCTCCATTCGGTCCTTCATAACCCCGATGAAGAACTTTTCCTACTTCATTCCAAAACAAAAAGGACTTCATCCCAAATGAAGACCTTCTTCTTTAATAGGCAACAGAATTTCCACTGTTGTTCCTTGGTTTTCGACACTATCAATTGTCATTTGGCCACCGTGTTCTTGGATGATGGTTTGGCATATCATTAGACCGAGTCCGGTTCCTTTTTCCTTTGTGGTAAAGAACGCCTTGCCAATCCTCGGTAGCTTGTCAGCCGGTATCCCGGAACCATTGTCGGCAATCCGAATCATCGCATTACCACCTTTAGGATACAGTGAAATATCGATGAGTCCCCCATCTTCTATTGCTTCAATGCTATTTTTCAAAATATTGATGAAAACCTGCTTCAGCTTATTTTCCTCACAATTGATGAGCGCGTCTTTCAGATCATCATGATAGGCTGTCTTAATTCGGATATTATGAAGAATTGCTTGGGTGTCTAACAAAAACACAACCTCATTTAGCACATTTGTGATACTTTGCTGTCGCAATTGCAGTTTCTTCGGCTTTGCAAGCAATAGCATCTCGTCGACAATCCTATTTATCCGATCTATTTCAGACACCATAATTTCGGAATAGGCGTTAGCTTTTTCATCCTGCAAAAGCTGAGCAAATCCCTTTAAGCTTGTAAGTGGATTCCGAATTTCGTGGGCGATGCCTGCTGCCATCTCTCCCACCATTGAAAGCTTATCCGTTTGTTGAATAAGTTCCTGACCCTTTTTCAACTCAGTTATGTCACGGACTACTATATATTGGAAACTTTCTCCTTGATACGTAATCGGCATCATTTTAATTTCTACATCTATCTCGCCCAATGTAGGGTGGTCAATTATCCCCTCCGTAATCCTTTTAAATTTATGTCCTTTTTCAATTTTTCTAGTTGATTTTTCAGAATCGGATTGTATAAAGTCATCCAGTTGATGCCCAATAACTGATCTCCCATCATCCGCTCCAATTAGATATTTCCCCGTATCATTAACATAGATGATTTCCTCTCTACGCATAAGCAAAATTGCATATGGGGCATTTTCCACGAGAAAGCGGAACTCCCTATTTTTACGTGATTCATGAATGGATAATATTGTAGCAATGAGAGCAATCAGTAAGAGAAAGGGCTCCCATCGATTCATAAGTTCAACATAAAAGAATTGACCTAAAATCAAAATCACACAACATAGAAAAACTGTAAAATTTAACACCTTCCATCTTCTATTTCCCATTTCTCCCCAACCTTTATCTCTAATTCTAATGAAAAAGGCCTAACTTCATAAAGAAGTTAGGCCATGACGAAGGCTTGTCCAAATAAGACATCCTCGCATTTACCGTGTTTATTTTAAAATAAAACAAATTAAGCTGTTATCATTTTGAAAGTTCCAGTCAACAAATATATCCGTTACGGCTCGTTGAAAAACCTGATCAAATTTTCCATAGCGGTGCAGATAGCTTTTTTCAAGATCGTCCTTTGCAAAATGAAGCTCCTTCACAAAGCCTTCTTCAATTAACGCCTTTTCAATCGGAACCAAGATTCCTTCACGCTTCACGATAAAAATCTTCGAGGTAATTTGAAAACTAAATGTTGCTTCCGGCGTCTTTTCGACAAGAAGACTGATCCGAGCGACTTCAGATTCAAGAAGTGAAAAATTAACTTCCTCATTCTTTTCCATTGGCATTAATGGATCATTAAACTCTGCAATAATGATACCTGTGTTATTCGGAAAGTTCCAATCATGAAAAAAGGTCTTTACTTCCACATCAAGCGTTACCTGGAATACACCTTTTAACTCAGCTAAAATACTTGTAATCACAACGTCCCTTGCATGATCCACCTGAACACGCTGATTCTCCTGTAAAAGAACCTCTTCCATTGGAGAGATAAAGCCACGTATGTGCAGGACTAGAAAGTGATCAGCTGTAACCGCAGAACAGGACTCAGGTCCTCTACCAAATTTATTTCGGAGTAGTTTGCTTGTGTAACTGCTTATGTACTTTAATTTTTCCTGTAAATTCATGTGATTCCCACCTTTTAGGAATTCACCACAATAACCAATGACTTCATATTCACCAGCCTATATTATTGTAGCATCGTTTCCCTTTCATTTCCATGTTTACACTATAGTTTGTCAACTTTGGTGGGAATTATGAAAACAATCTCACTTACAATAAAAGATTTTATAGCTTTCATCATTTTTGTAATTCCAAATCATAAAAATATCAGTAATTTCTTTTTTGATGATTTTGTTAAATCGATATATATTTGCATCGTATCTTTTTCGAATTTTATTTTCTCTTTCCTCAAGGATATGCATTCCTTTTTCGATGAGGATTCTTTCAATTGGTAGTAAGTAGCCAGCACTTCTTATGATATAAATCAATTCACCAATCTTTGTGAAATTCTGTTCGTTTGGTTGATATTGATAAAATTCGCTTTGCTTACTGATTTCGTTTCGAAGCAGCATAAATTCAAGCGAATTTTCCATTTCGGCCTTCTGTTCTGCTTTTACTACTGCGAGCAAAACCCCCGTGTTTTTTTGAAAATTCCAGTCCTGATATAGTTGGGTGATGGGTTTATCACATATTTCTTCCAACATTTCCTGTATCGGGTCTAGAAGGTCTACCATGATATTTTTTCGAATCTTACCAGCAGTCGTATAATCCTCTTTCCTGACAAGTTCATATTCAATTTTTGTCATAAATTTTTTGATATGAACGATAATATATTGATCGGAAATCGATGTATAACAAGTTTCTGGTCCTTTTCCAAACTTAGATTTAATTAGTTTACTAACATAGCTACTAATCTGTGTTAACTCTTCCTGTTTTGTAATGTTGCTCCTCGACATGCGATCCATAATCCTCCTAAAAAACAATAAAAAAATGGCCTAACCTCTACATAAATAGAAGCTAGGCCATGGTTAGACTTATTCGTATTCTACCATTTACCAATCTTTGCAAAATTGTATTTTTAAATTTTACTAGTTAAATTTATCAATAAAATATGTGATTAATGACAGCTAGACACTAATCATGCTCATTATATCACGAAGTTACATCAATAACAAATAATATAATTAAGCAGGAGTACCTAAAAACTTTGTTGAAATCACGGAGACGCCAATTTTTCTACAGATAGTGACATAATGCATCAAAGCAAGTAAGACGGCACCCATGTTCATGCCAATGATGATTCCTTCCATTTGCAGTGTTTGGAGAGAACCTAAAGTGAACATTATAGCAAAGGATACGACTGTTGACCATACATTATGGATGAATGCATCCTTCACTAATCCAAGCCCGATTAAGTACGCCTGCATTGGAATTAAGAAGAAATGGAACAAGAAATAAGGCCACAGCATTTGTAAATAGACGGTTGCCGCTTGTGATTCAAAGAAAATCTGGGTGAGCGGTTCTGCGAAATAATAAAAAATCACACAGGCTGGGATGCCGTACAAGAATGTCATCCTCATCACCTGTTGGAGCAAGTTCTGCAGCATCGGCATATCCCGCTTTGCATAAGCTTCAGACACCGTTGGAATTAACACAATGAGCAATGAATGTGCAATGAACGCTGGGAAAAAGCCAATTGTTAAAGCCACCCCTGTCATCAATCCAAAATGCTCGGTTGCCACTCCTGCTGGCATACCCGCTTTCAGTAGTGCGGTTTTAATGAGAAATGGCTGAACCGCATGAGAGATTGCATGAAATATTCGCATCCCGGTCGTTGGCAAAGAGACAGCAAGTAGGTTTTGCCGTACCACTTTTCCGCTTAAAGATGAATTGGGTCTTTGGCCCAATTTTCGATAGTGGATGAGATATTCAAAGCCTAAATATCCAAACACGATCAAATCACTAGCGACAATGGTACATAGGGCAATTAAAATCGAAGTCTGAATTTCAAATTCAAGCAATTGGTAAATGAACACTAACAAAATTAATTGCACGGCCTTACGTAGAAAGTTCGCAAAGGCAATGCGTCCCATTGATTGAATCCCCATAAAATAGCCCCTGGCAATCGATAAAAATGAAACAATCGGGATAAATATGATGACTAGCCACTTTACAAATGGATGGTATTCATCGAATAAAGGTATGACCGGTAAAATGACAAAAGCTAAGGAAATAATAATAGCCGAAAACACCGTTACTAAAACGGTCGCGTGCTTTAACATGCTGCGGTGGTACCTGTCCTCTTTTTCTGCGACAAATTTCGAGATGGATACAGGCAGCTCAAGACTTGCTAAAATGACAACTAAAAAAATGGATGGCAGGATTGTCATATATAACCCCATTCCATGCCCACCGAGTTCTTTTGCTAGAACGAGATTGATAAAAAATTCAACACATTCACCAATAAATGCCGCGATAATCAGTAACAACGTCCCTTTAAAAAATGTCTTCATCACGAGAGCCCCTTAATTATTTTTTCAATACTATATGAATATGAGACAAGTCCGCAGATTATTTGACGAAAAGAAAATTTTTACTTTACTTCTAAAAAAGTACCCTTTCCAACCCGTTGATTTCTCGTTTATAATCGGTATATGTGTGTGAACCATAGGGACGGTTCTACTGGTCCCTATTGATTTTGTTTTTTTCAAAACCGCGGAACCATGAGAACCGTCCCCGCGGTCCCAATATTCTTAAAACCACGGAACCACGGGGACCGTCCCCTTGGTCCAGAAAAAGGTGTAAATAGATGAGTATATTAACAGTTTCAAATGTGAGCCACGGTTTTGGTGATCGTGCGATTTTTAATGATGTTTCGTTTCGTCTTTTAAAGGGTGAGCATATCGGGTTGATAGGAGCAAATGGTGAAGGTAAATCAACTTTCATGAATATCATCACTGGTAAGATTGAGCCTGATGCAGGTAAGATTGAATGGTCAAAAAATGTCCGAGTTGGATATCTGGATCAGCATACTGTCCTTGAAAAAGGAATGACGATTCGTGATGTGTTAAACAACGCCTTCAAATACCTGTTTGATATGGAAGCGGAAATGAATGAGCTTTACGGAAGAATGGGTGACGCCACTCCTGAAGAGCTTGAAAAAATGCTTGAGGATGTTGGAATCATTCAGGATACCCTTACAAACAATGACTTTTATGTGATTGATGCAAAGGTTGACGAAATTGCCCGTGGGTTGGGTCTTGAGGATATCGGTCTTGAACGTGATGTTCAGGATTTAAGTGGTGGGCAGCGTACGAAGGTCCTACTTGCGAAGCTTTTACTTGAAAAACCAGATATTCTTTTACTAGACGAGCCAACCAACTATTTAGATGAACAGCATATTATCTGGTTAAGACGTTATCTGCAAGAGTATGAAAATGCATTTATACTGATTTCGCATGATATCTCATTTTTAAATAGTGTCATCAATCTCATTTATCACATGGAAAATCAGGAGCTTAATCGCTATGTTGGGGATTATGATAACTTCCAAAAAGTATATGAAGTGAAAAAGCAACAGTTAGAGTCTGCTTATAAAAAGCAGCAGCAAGAAATCTCTGAGCTTAAGGACTTTGTTGCCCGGAACAAGGCACGTGTTTCTACAAGAAACATGGCAATGTCCCGTCAGAAGAAACTCGATAAAATGGAAGTTATTGAGCTGGCGAAGGAAAAACCAAAGCCAGAGTTCAATTTTAGAATTGGTAGAACATCAAGTAAGCTCATTTTTGAAACGAAGGATCTTGTCATTGGATATGATGAGCCACTTTCAAAACCACTGAGCCTTCGTATGGAACGTGGCCAAAAGATTGCCTTAGTTGGAGCAAACGGAATCGGAAAAACGACTTTGCTACGAAGCATCCTAGGCATGAATAATCCACTTTCCGGAACAGTTGAGCTTGGTGAAAATCAAGAAATTGGCTATTTCGAACAAGAGATCAAAGAAGCAAACTATAATACATGCATTGAAGAAATTTGGAGTGAGTTCCCATCCTTTAACCAATATGAGGTACGGGCTGCACTTGCTAAATGTGGTCTTACGACAAAGCATATTGAAAGTAAGGTTGAAGTGTTAAGTGGTGGGGAAAAAGCAAAGGTACGTCTTTGTAAGCTGATCAACAAAGACACAAACATCCTTCTTCTTGACGAGCCGACAAACCACCTTGATGTCGATGCGAAAGACGAGCTAATGCGTGCCCTTAAAGAATACAAAGGAAGTATGCTTCTCATCTGCCACGAGCCAGAATTTTATCAAGATGTCGTGACAGATGTGTGGAATGTTGAAACTTGGACAACGAAAGTATTCTAAAAAAACAAACGCAAAACACAATATTACGTGTTTTGCGTTTTTTCATATAATCCCTCATCCACTTTATCCAGTAGAAAATTGGTAAGATTAGTCCCGAAAAAATGGAGACGGTGCAACGGACGAGTCATGGATACATACAGGAGCTTGATATCTATTTCATTGTTATTAAATTTTTCCTCATTAGAATAGATAATCACGGCATCGAATTCTAAGCCCTTTGACAAATGCGAACTGACGATCACGACTTCTTCTTTATTTATCTCTTCATTTTCTTTTAAAAGCTGAACTGGGAGGTCACTGTATTTTTTAAAAGCTTTCGCTAACTTCTGACACTCTTTATTAGTCTTTCCAATTATTGCTACTGTTTTCATGTTTTCATCATAAAGATTTTGGATGACCTCTGCTATAGCATTCACCGTTTCTTTCTCCGACCCATTAATTTGATGAAAAGCAGGCCTCTCCCCATGGCGAACAACGGGCTCAACCAATGGTAAATCTAACTCTAGCAGATCGAGCAATTGATTTGCAGTGTTCATAATTTCAATTGTAGTCCGGTAGCTTTTTTGTAAAGTTTTATAGGTCGCTCTTGGAAAAATTTTATCAAGTACAGGCGTCCAATTGTTAATTCCTCGATAGGAATGGATTCCTTGCGCTAAATCGCCAACAATCGTGAACATATCCGTTTCAAGTGCTGTTTTTAGTGCAGCAAACTGAAAATAGCTATAATCCTGTGCCTCATCAATGACGACATTGCGGGCCTTCAATTCCTTCCTCACTCCATACAGCCTTGCCTTCAAATAAAGGAGCCCTGCTAAATCTTCAAGCTCATATTGCTTTGATTTCTGCAGCTGTTTTTGATAATCCATAAAAAATTGAATTTGCTCGTCGGTTAGGAACCCGGAAGCATAAGTAGGAAAAAGCTCAGACACAAACTTTTGAAAATAATAGAACACATCATGGTGCGGCAGCTTTTTTATATAAGTATTAACAGCGGTACGAGATTGCTTGGTGATTTCTTCGACAAGCGCTGCCTTTTTATCAAGGGCTTTCGTCACATAGCGACGACGTTTTTCCGGGTCAATTTTCGTTTTAAACAACACGTTATCAAGCTTATCATCATAAAACTTCGTTACCTTATGAATCATGTTTTTCTTTTGCAAGCGGACTGTGTTTTGAAGCACCTTTTTCACCTTATCAATCCGTTTATAATAAGGAAGATAACGATATTCATAGGTCATCAAATGATGGATATCTCTCGCTTTGTAAAGTTTAAATTTCGAGACAAAGAAGTCCTCCTGTGGCAGCAATGAGCTTAAAATATCATCAACATAATGCTCCAGCATATCCCGGTATTCGAGTGAGCCTTTGAATGCTGAAATCCACTTAATCATATCAGGATTTTTGAACTCGTCATGGATAAATCCAAGCAGCTTACCATCTGACTTTGTGAGCTTAAACGGTTTTCCGAGGCATTTTTTCACAAAATCAACATAGGTTGTCTGCAGTATATGATCAACACCCAGCTCTGGGAGCACTTCTGAAATATAATCAATGAAAAGTCGGTTTGGTGCGAGAATCATCAGTTGATCAGGTGAAAAATATTCTGCATAGGTGTAGATAAAATACGAGATTCGATGCAGGGCAATTGTGGTTTTTCCACTTCCCGCTGCACCCTGAACAATAATTGGCTTGTTAAGATCAGCACGGATGATGTTGTTTTGCTCTTCTTGAATGGTTGAAACAATATCAGTTAGCCGATTGCTTGCACTTTCAGATAAAGATTTCTGGAGAAGCTCATCTGTAGTTGTTAAATCAACATCCCGAATTTCCTCAAGCTTCCCCTCTTCAATGATGAACTGACGCTTTAAGGATAAATACCCCTCAAATTCCTCACCCTCAGCTTCGTATGAGACATCCCCAAGGCGACCATCATAATAAAGGTTCGCAACAGGTGAGCGCCAATCGACAATGATTGGCTGCTGGGTTTCCTTATCAAAGAGAGATACCTTTCCAAAGTAGAGAATCTCCTCATTTCCTGTTTCTTCTCGTTTAAAATTAATCCGAGCAAAATAAGGTTTGGGACGGTTTCTCTTAAGGCTTCGTACCTCTTCATTGGTCCTTCTTAGCAAGGTTGAATTCGTTAACATATTTAGATAGCTCAAACTACTATCTTTGAAGTCAGCACCATCCAAAGCTCCCTTCAAGTTTTCCCGAAAGTTTTCTTCAGTTGACTCTGAAGCCTGAATGACAATATCCATATACTTTTTCGTAAAATCTAACCGCTCTGCTTCCACCTCAAACTCCGGATGCTTCTCCTCCGTCATCCAACCACCTCCATTTAACGTAGAAAAACCATGAATTTGCTGCAATCCACGGTAAAAAGAACAAATTATTCCGACAAAAGACGTAATTTTGATTATAGTATACCACTTTCATGAAGGCAACCTATTTTTTCCTTTTTTAAAGTATACAATTTTTAGCGCTTTCATCTTACGTACATTGAGAAAATGGTGTATAATTTTAATTAAGTTCACAAATTATCCACAAATTGTTGACATACATAAACATCGGAAAATCAATAGAGGGGGATTAGTTCATGATTCGCACAGGGGTGGCTGCATTTTTGAGTGTCTTTTTGTTGCTCTTTGAAGGCTTTGTTGTGATCAAGTTAAAAGGGTACACTGGCATTTATTTTGGAGATATACATCTGTTAGTAAGCGTGCTCGCTATGAATTTCTTTTTTGCATTTTCCATCCTAACGCACATCAAGATTTGGATTAAAAATAAAGGCGCCGAGAGAACAGAGGCTGGTATGAAATAATCCTTAATCGTAAAACAGGTCTATGTCGCCTGTTTTTTTGTTTCCTCAAAAATAAGCCAACTCCCTTTGAGTTGGCTTATTGGGCAATTGGTAATATAATTTCTACTTTTGTTCCATTTCCTTCTTTACTTTCGAGATTAATTTTTCCATGATGGTCTTCAATGATTTTTCTAGACACCATAAGACCTAGCCCTGTTCCATAGTCTTTTGTTGTAAAAAATGGCTGAAACAGCTTTTCTTGTACATCTATAGGAATTCCACATCCATCATCGCAAATCCGAATGGACACTTTATTATCAGCAATTTGGCTACCTTCAATCGTTAGTTTTCCGCCCTCAGGCATGGACTCAAACCCATTTTTAATGAGATTTAAGAACACTTGCTTCATTTGTTTCTCGTCACACTCAATGGGTGGAAAAGACTCATCCATTTTCAGATCAACCTCAATATTTTTCCCTTGTTCAGATTTCTCAATTATCGAAATGACATATCCAAGTAATTCCTTTAAATTGCAATGCGCCACATTTATTTGCCTCGGCTTACCGATAACAAGTAAATCATTCAAGATTGAATCAATACGATCGATTTCTTGCTCCATTATTGAATACTGCAGGTCATCCTCTTTATGCTTTTCCCGTTGAAGCTGGGTAAACCCTTTTAATGACGCCAACGGATTGCGAATCTCATGCCCAATAGTCGTCGCCATTTGCCCTACAAACGCAAGCTTCTCCTTATTCCGAAGCTCCTCATGCGTTTTCGTCAAAGCCTTCGTGAATGAGTTGAAACGGGTTAAGAGGATGTAGGCTATAAGTGCAAATACACAAATAAGCAAGATTGGAAACAACATCATTATACCATTTCCTAATAAAAGGCCAATCAAACTATATTTCAGTATGATCCCAATTGTAACTGTCAAAAAGAATCTATTATTTATAAAGATTGGAGCAAATAGCAAAAGGGCAATTTCGGCCACATTACCATTTTGATAGGATTCAATTGAAGTCCCCATGAAGGTAATAATGTCATCAAATGTTGTTACCATATAATATGTCATGACATACATGTATTTTATGACATATGGTTTATCAATTCTCTTCAAATAATAAGAAAAAGGAATAAGGATAATCATGATGAAATAAGTCCAAAAGCCCAATATAGTAGGAAGCCCAGTCTTTGCATGGATAATAATTGGATATAAATAATAATAGATAAAATCATAAATAACTAAAACACTATAAAACAATAGTAAATATAGACGTAAAGCTTTCTTCTCTTCATGCATAAGAAGAGAGCCATCATTTAGGTAAGTCATATTTTTCCTCACTTAGTAGATGCATTATGTGTTTTATTATATATTATTTTCCCCACCTGAGTATATAGTCCTATAATTTTTCCTATTTCCGTATTTTTTCGTCAATGAAAAGAAAAGTAATAAAAACATAATCAAAAACTGTGTACAAAAAACGACAGCATCCCAAAATTGAAGGGTTGACACGGATTCAGTAAACCCAGGAAGCACATTCTTCATCATATATACTAATTGAGGTATATAATAAAAGCCAAACATTGAGAAGGTCAATAAAATTCCAATCAAAAAGAAAAAGGAATAGAAAACAATCACTCTATTTTTAAGTTCTGATTGTTTTTTTGCAACAAGACCCTTGATAAATTCAATTCCACTTTCCATCAAATTATAATTACCAGTACTATTTTCAAATACATAATAAAGGTCTGTCTTCATGTAAATACAGCACTGATAAATAATTCGTATGACAATATCAAACGTTATTAAGCCTAAAATTCCATCCATTGTCCCAACCGTAAATGGATTAGTCATTTTTATAATCAATGCTAGAAAAAGAATGACACTATCAAAATAGATTCCCGCTAGAAACAACAGGTTTCGATCCTTTGAAGAAAGCCTCCATGCTTGCGTAAGATCTGTTTCGAATACAACAAAAAACAATCGATTGCCAATTTGTAATCGAGTAGGTAGATCAAACGAGCGAATCGCCAAAATATGGCCGCTTTCGTGAATAAAGATTAAAACGATTGATAATCCTGCATACAAAAGAATATTAAACATCATCGTATCAAAAACAAATAAATCCTGATATCGCGGAAAAAGATCCGTATGACTTATAAAAAATATAATATTCACTAATAAAAGTAATGGATAGAAAAAGCGAGTAAACCGATTAAAGAAGATCTGTCCTATTTTTGGCGAAATCCATTTAAGCCCTAATTCTTCATGAGTACCTGCCTTTTCTACACTTACTTTATTTCCATCAACCATTTCTACCAAATCTAAATCTAATAATTGTTGGCCAAAGTCTATTAAATCCACTTCTTCATTTGGATATTTCTTCACGAGTAGGTGTTCTATTTCACCAAGCGATAAACCGTTATTAATTAACTCTATTGCATCTATACAGACTACTGGCATTTCATAGAATTCATGAGTTACCAAATCTTCAATAATATACTGTTTATTATCTTTCCGAATCTCTAACTCATGTAAACTTAAAATAGATTCAATAGTTAATTGCAATCTTCACACCTACCCTTTTTATTCATAATAAAAGGATGCTTTAGTTTATTTTTAAGCATCCTCTTTTTTATTAATATTTTGGACCACCAGGAACAAATCCACACCACCAGCATGTAGCTTTAATTTTATTTAGCTTTTTGATTTTCATTATTTTCACCTCCTATTTTTATATTTTTTCTATTCTATGATTCTTTTTGAATATCAATCCATTGTGGATAGACTTTTATAAATAATTCCACAAGGTTTGGATCAAATTGGGTGCCCTCTCCTTGAAGGATACGGTTATATGCCTCTTCTACAGGCAATGCTCCTCGATATGAACGTGATGAAGTCATTGCATCAAACGCATCTGCTATTGCGGTAATCCGAGCATTTAATGGAATATCATTTCCCTTAAGTTGTTCTGGATAGCCTTTTCCATCCCATCTCTCGTGATGTGATCTTATAATACTTAAGCTTGAACCAAGGCCTTCTACACTTTTTACTGCCTCTACCCCTACAACTGGATGTGTTTTGATAACCTCATATTCTTCATTTGTTAATTTTGCAGGCTTCATTAAAATTGAATCTGGAATATTTACCTTACCAATATCATGTAATAGACAGGCATAGTTGAAGGATTTCAATTCATTTTTTGAGAAAACTCCCAATTCTTTTGCTAATATCATTGCATATTTTGCAACTCGCTCACTATGACCTCTAGTATATGGGTCCTTTAGTTCAAGGGCTGCAATAACACCTTTTACAATCCCCTCCATTTGTTGATCATAAGATGTGCTTAAAGCAGTGATATAGCTCTGAAATCTATTTAAGAAAATATAAGCTATTATTGCAATTACAATTGTTAAAACAATAGGAAAAGCGACTAGTGTATTTGCGAGTAGTCCGCCTAGTAGTAAGTATTTTATAATCAAGCCTATTGCAACTGTCCAGAAATACCTTTTATTCACAAAAATTGGAGAAAACAATACTAAGAAAACTTCTACTGCATTACCGCTTGAGAATAATTCAGGTTTATCCCAATACGTTATAAGTTCATTGATAAAACTTAGGATTGTATAAGTAAAGAAAAAATAATACTTGGTTAAGTATTGCTTGTTTTTCCTATTAATAATAATTAATAAGGGAATCAAAAGTAAGATCAGGGTATACATTACATAGGCAAACTTACTTGGAAACCCAGAAGGCATTCCTGGTACATAACTTGGATATATAAAGTAAAAAAAGATATCATAGCCAATTAGAATAATAAAAAATAATGTACTAAACCAAGTTACAGTCCTTTTTTCCTCATATAAAAATACCGATTTTTTATCCATTTTCTGCATCTCTTTTTCTCCATTTTCTCTTATATTTCTAGATATATATGCAAAAGTCCTTCTTTTATTACAAAAAAGGGACAAAAGTCACAGACGTATTTCGTCAATTATCGACTTTATCATTATAAACCATCCGTCCTACAAACTGAATAGTAAGTATGATATAAATATATTCCTTAACCATATAAAATATGGTAATTTTCATATAGTTCTTTTTACCTATATGAAGGATAAAGTCTTATATTCTATTTATATATTAACAAAAAATAAAAAGCACAGGTAGTATTCTGTGCCTTTTTTGTCGAATTTTATATTTTTTTGTATTATTTTACAAGAGAATGTTTAAATGCGTAAATGACTGCCTGGGTACGATCCTGGACCTCTAGCTTACTTAATATGTTGCTTACGTGTACTTTTACCGTCTTCAAGGCGATAAATAGTTCATCAGCGATTTCTTGATTTGTTTTCCCGTCAGCAATGAGAAGTAAAATTTCCATTTCTCGGTTTGTTAGTTCTTCATGCGGTAGTTGAGTATCTTTTTGTCTCATACGGACCATCATTTTCCCTGTAACCTCTGGCTCTAATACCGATTGTCCATGAAACGTTTTACGAACAGCTTCAGCGATTTCACTTGCTTTTGAGGTTTTCAGCATATAGCTTGTTGCGCCCGCTTCAAGCGCTGGATATACCTTCTCGTCATCAATAAAGCTTGTTACGATGATGATTTTTGCTTCTGGCCAGCGGTCGATGATTTTCTTTGTTGCTTCAATACCGTCCATTTCCTTCATCACAAGGTCCATTAAAATTATATCAGGCCGAAGTTCTAATGCGAGTTCAACTGCTACTTTCCCGTCGTCTGCTTCTCCAACAACTTCAATATCTGGCTGTGCTGATAAGTAGGAAGAAACCCCTATCCTTACCATTTCATGATCATCGACAAATAGTACTTTAATCATTTTCTCCACCCTCTAGCATTGGTACTTTCACTTCAATCCGCGTTCCTTTTTCTTTAATACTCACGATTCTCATCGTGCCACCAATTTCAACTGCACGTTCATACATATTCTGGAGCCCATAAGAGCCTGTCTTCGCTTGTTCGACGTCAAATCCAATTCCATCATCAACAATACGTAAAATAACAAAATTATCTCTTTTAATTAACAGGACTTCTAACTGATTTGCTTTCGAATGACGGAGGGTGTTTGAAACTGACTCTTGTAGGATGCGGAATAAGTGATCCTCGACCCCTTTATCAATTTGAAAGTCCTCAATTTTCGTTTCAATGGTGACTGGTACTTTTTGCACAAGTTCAACTAATAATTCCCCGATACCTTCCTGAAGCGTTTTTCCTTTTAATGCGACTGGTCGCAAATGAAGCAATAACGCACGCATTTCAAGTTGGGATTGATGAATCATTTCCTCAACAAGCTTAAACTGTTTTGCCTCACGTTCATTCGTACGTGACTGTGACTCATTAATGGCAGACATCATCATGGATGCTGCAAAAAGCTGTTGACTAACGGAATCATGGAGCTCACGTGCTAAACGATTGCGCTCATCAGAAACAATTTTTTGAATGCGCTTTTCTTGATCCTCTGCTTTTTCATTCGCAAGTTTTTGGGATAGCTTTGTTTGTTCTGCAATATGGGTTTGAACTTTTTTTATCCGATCCCAGATCGTGGTGATTTCAGCCGATTGGTTTTCAGGAATCTCCGGAAGCGGCCTTCCCATCTCAATCTGATAGATTGCATCTGATACGGAAACCAGTTGTTTACTCCTTAACACTCCCGATATCATACCAAAAACAAGTCCGCCTATTAAGCTAAGGCTTAAGGCTAGAATGATATAGGGTAAATCCATCAGTTCTGTTTGCCAAAGAGCAGCCCAATTAGCTAATGGAAATGCCATAAATACAATGACATGGCACAAGACAAATAAAAACACCGAGACACAAAGACCAACAATAATTTGTCTTCTTATGGTACTCATGCTCGTTTCACCTCAAGGTCTCCAACGCCCACTGTGGTTACTATTTTAAGCTTATGTTCAGCTAAATCATATTGTTCAGTTTGATAATGAAGTGTTTGATTCATTGTTTTTGCATCATGATTTTCAAAAATCGTTGATGCACCGTATAGGACGGAGTGATGCACCTTCACTTCGACTTCATAGGGAACAAAGACCTGAACATTTCCAATCACATTTCGAATGAAAATAATGGATTCACACTTAGGAAGAACCGTGTAGCTCAAATCAATAATTGTATCGCCAATTCCCGATTGAATGTTCACATCATTCCATTCATACACATATTCTGGTGTTTTTTGTTGACCAAAAATGTTGTTACCAAACAATGGCTGACGCTTTAAAATCGGTTCCTGTGTGGATGATTTTTGCACTTCTTTTATTTCCGGTTTTATATAATTAGGGTTTTTCTTAGATTGAAAAAAATGAATGAGCAGATAAATGAGTGCAGCAAGTATTAAAAATTTTACTGTCATCATACCTAAAATCGTCAGGGCTAAACTAATCCAACCAAACCAAAACAGGATTTTGCCAAAGGTCTTCGGCAATTTTTTACGACCAATATAAATACATCCAAATGAGATGATAAATGAGAAAAGGATCCCACCATTAAAGAACGTAATTTCAATGATTAATAAAATAATTCCGAAGAGAATAAATGCATTAAGATTGTCTGATTTTATTTTATTTAACATGGTTTGGAGCCTCCCTTCCATTGAATGCATTGATTATTATCCGTAAATCCGGGCTAAGAAGACGTAGATTGTCTACGTCTTCTTAGAATACCATGTTTTCACTATGAAATTGAATGTGTTTCTTCATTTTTTACTTCTTTTTCAAGCTGAGCAATTCTCGCATCAATTGTGTTGCGATGATAAGAGGAATTTACTTGGTTCTCAAGTCGATCAAGATAAGATTCCATTTCTTCAAAAGTTCTTGAAGCTTTACTCGTATATGCATTTGTGTCTAGCACTTGATTCATGCGGTGGTTGGCACGTGCGATGTTCTCACGTCCCATTAATTCCATACGCTTAATATGCATATCCTTTAGTTTATGTTTCATTTCCTCATATTTTTTCTCAAGCCCTATTAGTTCTGCGCCAGCATTTTGTAAGGCTTCCTGTAATTTTGCAGCACGCTCCTCATATGCAACCTGCTCCTGTGTCGCAAATTCATAAAGTTCTGTTTCTCCCGCTTGCTGTGCCACTCCTGCTTGGTGCATACGCTTTTCAGCAAGGGCAGCTGCCTCGCGATGTTCTCTTGCAAATTGATCCTTGAGGGAATGCTGACGCTCTACAAGCTTGCGCACCTTTTCTACTTCTGCTTCACATTGACGTAGGTACTGGTTAAGTAATGCGATAGGGTTTTTCTTTTCTTTTTCATCTAAGATGCCATGAAAGTCTGCTAAAACTGTGTCCTTAATTCGAGTTAATAAGTTTGCCATTTGTATCATTCTCCTTTTTGATTTTTAAGCCTTGCCTCGAAAAATTATTGTTTGTTCATTTCTGCCCATTGTTTTTCAAAGTTAGTGAATGGGTCAGATGATTCGGTTACCACTTGATGCTTTTCTTTTTTCCATTTTTTAATGACAACATAGAGGATGTATGCTGCGACTACGCCTAAAATTGCTGGTACATTTGAAGCGGAAGCTGTTAAAGCAATAACTCCCACAATCGCCCATAATACCTTACCTAGTGTTGAATCTGTTTTGATAAACCCTTTGAATGCAAAATACAGAATCGCTAAGCTTATCGCCAGACCAATCATTGGACCAACCTGTGATAAAAGCACAATCGCTGCGATACCTCCAAGAATAAACAATCCGAACTTTTTCATGTTTACTTCCTCCTTTCATGTTTCAATCTTATCCTGATTTCCGTTTTGCTATAATGAGCCACAGATATATTTTTCACTAGGACTAGAGGCTTAGAGATAGTAAGATTTAAATACAAAAAAGGGTTGCTCGATGTGAGCAAACCCTTATCTGTTGCGGGATACATAGGGATTGTCCGTGACCCAAAATCGCCATGGATAGTCTTTTGCTTCTCCTGAATTTTCAATTCCAATTCTTGGACCTGTTGAGATATTTTCTTCTGTATAGCCTTTTGCGATGTAAATAGGCGGTTCGAAAAAGGCTCGGCCATAGTCCTCCATAGTGATCCCCAATGCTTTTGTTAGTTTTCCGGGGCCGTTTGTTAGGTTTTTGGCGGGCATTTGGCCGCGGCGTTGGTACACAATGTCGATTCCTTCAACTGGCTCAACAGCTCGAATTAAAATTGCTTCAGGCTTGTCAATTACGTTGCTCACAACATTCACTAGACAATGTGTATGCATCTGATATGTGTAGACATATCCAGGCTTGCCGAACATTACCTCTGTTCGCTTCGTCCGTCTATTGTTGTAGGAGTGTGCTGCCCGATCTTCCGGACCTTTGTAGGCCTCGGTTTCGACGATGAAGCCGGATGCAACGCCTTGGTCGGTCTGCTTCACAAGCTTACAGCCAAGGAGAGCTTTAGCTAGTTCTAATGTAGGTTGATGAAAAAATGACTCAGGTAGGATTTCAGTCATGATAGCTCCTTTAGTATTTTTTAGGTTTAGTATAGGTTTGGGATTGTGGGTGTATTCTTGGGGATGTTGATTTTTGAGGACAGTCGATGATTGACCGGACTATCTGGCCTTTTCATTAAAATTGGACAGACATTTAAGGGTTTCCGATGTGGCTATCGGCGTTATTTTTGTTCTATCGGCGATAATTTGATTCTATCGCTGTTATTTTCATTCTATCAACGATAATTCATTTCTATCCGCGTTAGCATTACAAAACATATAACCGTAAAAAAAATTACTCTATAACGAAAATGTCTATTGTGTTAAAACGTAATTTAGTTTACTCTAAATAGTAACAGGAGGTGAAAATTTTGGAAGATATTCGACTCAATGTATCTTTGCTTCGCAGAAGAGTACCAAATTTAACAACTGCTGCACGCTCAGTGGGATTACGCCCCGCTACCGTTTCAAACCTGTGTACTGGAAAGATTCCCGTTGGACGTGCGGAAGTGCGCACATTAGTGGCGCTTGCTGATTTAGCTGAATGTAGTTTGGATGAATTATTAATTCGAGGGGAGAAAATTGAAATGATTGAAACTGGGATTAAAACGCTTGATGTCTTTGCTCCATTAGCTAAAGGTGGTACCGTTGGTCTCGTTGCTCGTCCTGGAATGGGCCAGCTTGTAGTACTTGCAGAACTATTCCATCGTTTACGCAGCAATGATTTTGCCACAGTATTGCTTTTACCTGAAGGAGATCATCCTGAAATAAATGATATTCTAGACGAAGTTCAAATCCAGGTTAGAACAATCAAGGAAGCTTATGATGAGATCGCAAAGCTTGGTAAGACAAAAGAAGTTGCATTTGCAGCAGACCGCTCCCATGTCATTACTGGTGAAATCCAAACCCTACAGGAGAAGCTGCATTCAATTGGAGTTGATTCCGTCACTACCATTCTTGTTGATTTAAAGGGTGAAGTTGTTGACGAAGATGTACCATTTGGACCACTTGAAACATTATGGCAATTTGACGCTGACCTCACTGCTAGACATCAATTCCCTGCCGTCAATCCAGTATACTCAACTTCTTCCGTTCTTGAAGGAGCGCACCTAGACCAAACACATTTCACCATTCAACAACGTGCAAAAAAACTACTACGCCGATACCGCGAGCTCCGTTCACTCGTTACTGTGCACGGACTCGAAAAACTACCGGAAACAGAAGTTCAAACCTACAAGCGCGGCGAACGCCTTGAAGCATATTTGACACAGCCTTTTTATGTAGCCGAAGCATTTACCGGTAAAAAAGGCGAAACGATTAGTTTACAGGATACTCTACAGGACATTCGAAAAATTCTTGATGGCTCCGCCGATTCAAATGAAGTTACAGACTTAGCATACATCGGAAAACTAAACTAATGAGAAAAGCGCAAGGCGCCCGTCTATCGGCGACAAGCATAAGACAAGCGCTGGCAGAAGGCGTTTTTTGCCTTCAGAAGCGATTGGCTTATGACCTCGAGACGATGGCGCCTAGAGCTAGACACCAAGCGAAAGGCAGGAATTCACTTCCTGCCTTTTTTCATAAACAACCATATTATGCTCAAGCCAAAAATCAAAGCCTGTGAGATAAATAAGATAGTCGCTCCGTTCTTTTGTTCACTTTTTGGTGGATATGGGAGCAGTGTTTCCAACAAATCTGGTGGAATCTCTTCACCAAGAGGCAAACATAATGCTATCGCGGCAAGCATTTGACTCGTATCACTGTAGACTGTATACAACTCGCCATTTGCCAGTAATAAAAAGAGTGTTACCGGCACAAACAGTACTATATTGACCACGATATAGATGAGTTTTTGCTTAAAGGACAAATTAACCTGCTCTTTAATCGGCCCGATGATTGGCCACCACAACAGCACGGCTGCTAAAATCAACCCAACTAAAAAGAAATAGTTTGTAAAATACCCTGTTCGAATCCAATCAAACACAGTCGGCACATGGTATCCAATAAACAACCCATGAAATAAAACAATTGCAAATACTGGATGGGCTAGAGTTTTATATACCTTTTTCACGCCATTGTTTTTTAACATCTTTTCAAGCAGGTTTGTCTTCATTCCCATTACGAGCAACGGTGCCGCGATAAGAAGTACGACGACAATCTGAATAATGTGGGCGCGAAACAGCATCCGTCCCAACAGGTTCAACGGACTTCCGACAGCAAAAAGAATCAACAGCATACTTCCTACAAACGCAATTGATTTATACTTTTTGTGATCCTTTGATGTGGGTAAAAGGAACATATATAAGACAATTAAAATCAAGGTAAAAAAGATGACCCCACCGTTCCATTGGGAGTGAAAACTAAAACCGTCTAATATTTGACTAATCACCATATCACCAGCTTTATGGATATTGGTTTGTTCAACAGGTCAACAACAGGCACGAATAACCTTTCGAACATACTCTTCTATGTTCATTTTAAATCCTCACGTACCGCATGGAATATGATTTATATCACATGTCGTTTTTCAGACAATTTTCAGACAAAAAAAGTCCATAATTAAATCGGTAGGATTTAAATATGGACCTTATTTTTATAGTGGTAACAATGTTACTGATTCTTTCTCCTTTAACCCGTTTACCAGCTCAAGCCATTCTGTAGGTTTGTTTGGAAGAACGGTGTAATAAGTTGTTAAGAAATCAACGACTAATTGGCTTGGAAGTTCATTGACCTGTTCATCGCCAGGCATGAAGCATAAATCAAGTCCCTTTACTGCCTCGCCATCATTGTTCCAAGATGGGTGAACATAGTCGAGATCTAAGCGTTTATAGCCAAGATGAGATAGAACCTCGCGTCGTACGAATGGGTCCATCGGTTTTACTGTACCAAACTCATAGTGTGCAACCTTATATGGATCATAGATTTCAGCAAACATACCGAAAAGTTCTTTTCCGTTTTCTGCAGCAAGCTCCAGTAAATCCTTGCTGCGATTTTGCGCTAAGAAGCGACCGATACCTAATCCTGGTTGACCAATGATTGTAAAATCGGTCATCGCAATATTCCAATCTGTGTAATAACGGTATTCCGTCGCCCCGACAACCTCGTCTTCATGTACCGCAACAAAAACGCGGATACTTGGGTCTTCAAGAGGCTCCTTCCAAAGCTCAAAATCTAGAACTTCTTCTTTCGGAAACACATTCTTCATTAATTCATGCATTTTGAAAAATAACGGGTCATTGATACTTGTTATTCTTTTATAATCCATCTCAATCACTCTCCTTCTATTAGTTCCAATCAGGGTAAAGGTCTGTTCTGCGATCGCGCCATGTAGTAACGGAACCACGTTCACGCACCTCATAAAGAAGATCCAGGTCAAGATCAGCAGTCACGATCATGTCGTTATTTACTTCACCTTCTACTAAAATCCCCTTAGGTGGAAATGGGATATCGTTTGGTGTGATCACCACCGCTTGGCCAAAGTTGGCACGCATAAAATCAACGGTTGGCAGAGAACCAACTGTACCTGTTCCGACAACATATACTTGGTTTTCCACTGCTCTCGCATGGCTTGTATAGCGTACACGATGGAAGCCATGGCGATCATCTGTACAAGACGGACAAAAGATGACATCAGCACCCTTTGCCTTTGCGATTCGGACGATTTCAGGGAACTCAATATCGTAGCAGGTTAGCATCGCAATGCGTCCTTTTTCCGTATCAAACACTTGGAAGTCCTCACCCGGTGACATATTCCACTCGTTCACTTCCGTTGGTGTAATATGCAGCTTCGCCTGTTCCCCAACTCTGCCATCTGGATAAAATAAATGAGCTACATTGTTGAGGTGGTCGCCTTTACGGATAACATGTGTTCCTCCAATAATGTGCACATTATATTGTTTTGCAAGCTCTTTAAAAAGTTCTCTATACTGTTCTGTAAAGCTTGGTAGGTCGTCAATTGTCAGGCATGTTCCGTCCTCCCTACCGATTGATAAAAGCTGTGTTGTAAAAAATTCAGGAAACAAAATAAATTCTGCGTCAAACTCCATTGCTGTTTTTATATAATGCTCACATTGAGCGGCAAATTCATCAAAGGAACGAATTGTGTGAAGATGATATTGCACAGCTGATACCCTTAATTTCAAATCGAGATCCCCCTTCAATCTAAATATGTTTATAAGTGGATTATTAACTATTTTTCTGTTTGAAACAAGTAAATTGTCCATTTTATATTAGATTAAAACATTCTATTCTCAAAAACCTTTTTTTGCCAAAGATTAATCTTTCCCACACCCATTCCTTATGGTAAGATAGTCCTTGTTATTGTAAAATTGTTGTAATATTACTGAAACCTTTCTGCAACATAAGACGTCATATAAAGTGAAGAATAACACAGCAAAGAAGGTATGCTTAATGGCGAGTACGAAAAAAATGGGGAAAGGCAGCATTGTAAAAATTATTGCGTTGTTTGGCTTTATCGTGTTGTTACTTTTTTATTCTTTTTTCCTACTAAAATCGAAGTTTTTTCTAGAAGCAGATGCATCTGAACCGGTTGTCGAAGTGGTAGCACCTGTTGAAACTCCAGAAAAAAATAAACCAATAGACGATGATTTAAAAGTTAATGACAAACCCAAAAGTAATATTGATGAAGAAAAGCCCACTGAGGAAAAACCTGCACCTACAACAGAACCTACAGTCGATCCAGCTCCAGTTACCGTGAATCCAACAACTCCCGAAGCAGACGAAGAACAGGTGGCACCAAAGGAAACGCCAGCCCCACCTTCAAGGGCGGTTTATCTCACATTTGACGATGGTCCTCATAAGGTTTCAAAGGATATCCTTGCTTTACTCGATCAATATGATGCGAAGGCAACTTTTTTTATGCTAGACAACAATATTAAACATTATCCAGATGCTGTTAAGGAAATGGTGAGTAAAGGTCACAGTGTAGGCCTCCATGGCGTAACCCATGATAAAAATAAATTCTATCAATCTTCCGGGTCCGTTGTCGGGGAAATGAACCAAACGCAACAGACGATTTTAGAAATCACAGGTATCGAAACAGATCTCATTCGAACTCCATTTGGCAGTTCTCCACATATGACGGATGGTTATAAAGCTGCAGTTGAGACGGCAGGATATAAGATGTGGGATTGGAACATCGATAGCCGTGATTGGCAATTTCGAGATAGCCGGTATGTGGATAGTGTAATCGATCAATTGAATAAACTGAATCGTGCAAATCAACCAATAGTGATCTTATTGCACGAAAGACCTGAAACACTTACCCATTTACCAAAGCTATTAGACTATTTAAAACAACAAGGCTACGAATTCAAAGCACTGGACTCCTCCATGCACCCGATCCATTTGTTTTAAGTGGGTAAAAAGAGCAGGTACATTGTACCTATTCCTAGATGACTTTCGAGGTCATCTTTTTTTTTGAAGATAAATTCTGAAATGTAAGGTAAACTAAGTAAACAAATAATAATAGGAAGGATTTTTGTAATGAACGGACAGAATCGTGCAGATATAACACCGGGGATTCAGGTGCAAATCGTGTTAAAGAAAGACCAACGAACGGGTATACTGACAAAAGGAACCGTAAAAGATATTCTAACAAAATCTAGCTTTCATCCACACGGAATTAAGGTTCGGTTAGAGGATGGACAGGTTGGCCGCGTAAAGGATATTGTACAATAGAAGATTTGAAAAACAGAGAAATGAGGATTTACATATGTTAGCATTCGAAGAAAAACTTAAAATCATTGAATCATTCCCAGAGCTTCAACGCAAGGATGTATCTTTAAAAAGAGTGAACTTTCATTATAACGACAGTGTCTTTGAAAAAAAGATTGTCGTTCAGCATCTTCATCCAAATGGCAATGGTTTTGTATATGCCGGAAACCTTCAAAACTACGAGGTGGATGAAAAGGGATTTGTAAACATCAGAGACTTCTCTGAAGATGAGTTACGAAGAATCGTGAAGGAATCGATACAATCCCTTTCAGCGAATTCTCCTTTGGCTCGGGAAAATGCCATCATTGGTGAGGGACAAGAGGAACGCTGGGTGAATGATGAGGGACAAACCCTGTTACTCGTACTCGAAGATGAATGGTGGAATGTATATTCCGGATTAAATTTAGAAGAAGCATTCGGTTCCTATGATGAAGCCGAAGATTATCTATATGAAGAAGGCTTTAGACTACAGTAAACAAAATCGAACCTCATTACATATTGAGGTTCGATTTTTAAATTTTATTATTGTATCGGCATAAAAGATACCTTCCAAACGCCGTTTTCGTCTTTTACCATGCTGAAAAACTGGTCACCATTTTTGTTACGATATGTGATGTAACCTTCATTTTCATTTTGTTGTTGAAAGGCTCCTGACCCTAACCCGTAAAATAATTTCTTATAATTTTCAGGGTCTCTTGTTTCTTTTTCCCAGTACTTCTTATCCTCTTCCTCTGACCACATGACTCGGTCTTCTCTTGTTGTATACAAGGCATAGGAGGTTTCTTGATCACTGTCCGCATTGGCTTGGATGTAGATTTTCGCCACACTAATTGGCTCGAGGTTCCTTAGTGCCTCAGGATTATGGTCAATTTTGAATGTATCGTATGCAGTCCTTTCCTGCTCATTAAGTTCAAGATCATTTTCGATTTCTGGGACATAGTTATCAAGGGGGGCATAAATTTCTGTTTGACCTTCCTCCCAGTAATTAACATGAATGTGGTGAAGCCTTTCCTCATTATTTTGTTTATATGAAAAGACTATCTCTACACTAGGTTCAGCCTGACTCTCCTTAAATGAGTTAACATCTAAAGTTCTCACATTAATTCCTCTGTAAAAATCAAGTAACGCTTCAACTTCTTTTTCCGGATTCGCGACAAAAAATACATTTTTCTTGAGGAATTCCTTATCTTCCACACGTAGTGCCTCAAAAAAATTCACAACTAGTATACTAGCTTCTTCTTTTGTTGTTACCTTTAGTACTGAATCATACATGTGTTGATACGCAGGATTCTTATCTAACAGTGCATCAAAATCTGTACTAACGACATTGGTGGTTTCCCCAGTTTCGACTGGTTGCTGTCCCTGTTCTTGATTACTCGTCACATAGGACACAGTAATAATGGAGAACAACATAACTGCCATTGTTAGGGGAAGCCACATTTTTAGCCATGAAAAATTTCTTCTTTTTATTGTTTCGTTTTCTTTCAGAGTTTCTTTAAGTTCTTTTGCAAAAACAGGATTTGGTTCAAGGTTAGGACGTTTTTTTAATGGCTGTAACCATTTTTCGTCATTTTGATTGTTCATTAAGTCCCCACCCTTCCTCATGTACTTGAACATACCTTTTCATTTGTTGAATGGCTCTGTGATAGTCGACGCGAACTTTTCTTTCACTACATCCCATGATTTCAGCCGTTTCTTTAACAGATAACCCTTTTAATCCTCGTAAGATGACAACGGATCGAAAGTTTGGCTTCAACTTTATGAGTGCTTCTTGTAGTTCTTCCCATTCCTTCTTTTGGATGACCCTCTTTTCTGGTGTGGCTTCGCCTGATTCTTTTTCATAAATCCAGTCTGGCAGGTATTGAATAAACTTTTGTTTTCGTTTTAGGTCAATTGCCGTATGCTTTGCTATCGAGAAAATCCATGTTTTCAATCGTTCTGGATTTTGTAGGCTCCCAATGTTTTTCATGATTTTAATAAAGGTTTCCTGTGTGATGTCTTCTGCTTCTTGACGGTTATTTGTATAAAAAAGCGCAAAATGATAAACGTCCCGGTAATACATGTCGTAGATTTTTTCTATATCGAATGACATATTCTCCAATGCTTCGCCCCCAATCAAGAATAAGTCGTTTCAACTTCAAATTTGTTTCAAACTTTTTAAAATAATTTATATCCTCTACTACAATTCGTCTCAATTCCGACTTTTCCTGCACTCGGGAACAGAGGGACTAGTCCACATAAAAAAGAAAGCATGAAACTCAACCAAGTGATTTCATGCTCTCTACCTTCATTATCCTATTAGTATTCTTTCTGCGTTTTTGACTCGCTCTTCGGTTGGGGGTTCGACATCTTTTAGTTTATATTCAAGGCCAAGGTTTTCCCATTTGTAAATACCGAGCTTGTGATACGGGAGAATTTCGATTTTTTTCACGTTTTTTAAAGTTTTTATAAACTCTGATAGGTTCGTAAGGTCCTCATCATTATCGCTAATTGTTGGAACTAACACATGGCGAACCCATACGGGAACATTTTTATCTGATAAATATCGGGCAAAATCCAGAATATGTTCGTTGCTCATGCCTGTTAATTCCTTATGTTTCACCGAATCGATTTCCTTAATATCTAGTAAAATCAAATCGGTTAAGGTGAGCAATTCCTCTAAGCGCTCGATGAAATGCGGAGAACGAGTAAAGCATCCACCAGAGCTATCGATTGTAGTGTGAATCCCAAGCTTCTTGCATTCTTTAAAAAGTTCAATTAAAAAATCGAGCTGGAGCAAGGGCTCACCACCACTTACGGTAACACCGCCACCTGATGCTTGGAAAAAGGGAAGATATGTTTTGATATCATCGATAATCTCGGAAACACTCATTTCCTTCCCCATATTTAATTTCCAGGTATCTGGGTTATGGCAAAACTGGCAACGGAGCAAACACCCCTGAGTGAAAATGACATAACGTAATCCTGGTCCATCTAATGTGCCACAGGTTTCTATGGAATGAATGCGTCCGTTCATGCTTTTCGTCCTCCTTTTTCGTTTTCCTTACATGCTTTCGTGGAAAGTTCGATTTATAACATCAATTTGTTGCTCTCTTGTTAGTTTGATAAAATTCACAGCGTATCCTGAAACACGAATGGTTAATTGTGGGTAAAGCTCAGGATGCTCCATTGCGTCTAATAATGTTTCACGATCAAAGACGTTCACATTTAGATGGTGTCCTTTTTTCATGGCATATCCATCGAGCAAGCCTGCTAGATTGCTGATTCTTGTTTCTTCCTCTCTACCTAATGCCTTTGGAACAATAGAGAATGTATTTGAAATTCCATCTAAGGCGTATTCATAAGGCAGCTTCGCAACAGAGCTTAATGAAGCAAGTGTACCCTTTGTGTCACGTCCATGTAGTGGGTTGGCACCTGGCGCGAATGGTTCCCCTGCTTTACGACCATCAGGTGTGTTGCCCGTCTTTTTCCCATACACGACATTTGATGTGATCGTTAAGACAGATTGTGTGTGAACAGAGTTGCGATATGTTTTATGCTTTTTAATCTTATTCATAAAACGCTTCACAAGCTCCACCGCGATGTCATCGACTATGTCATCATTGTTACCGTATTTCGGGAAATCCCCCTCAATCTCGTAATCTACAACAATCCCATTTTCATCACGAATTGTTTTTACTTTTGTATGTTTGATGGCACTTAATGAATCTGCGACGACGGATAGCCCCGCAATTCCGCATGCCATCGTGCGTAAAACTTCACGGTCATGAAGTGCCATTTCCAAACGTTCATAGCTGTATTTATCATGCATGTAGTGAATGATATTTAATGTGTTCACATAAAGTCCTGCAAGCCATTCAAGCATCACATCATATTTTTGAAGGACTTCTTCATAGTCCAAATACTCAGAAGTAACCGGTGAGTAGCTTGGTCCCACTTGAATTTTCAGTTTTTCATCGATACCACCATTGATTGCGTATAATAATGCCTTTGCTAGGTTCGCTCTTGCTCCGAAAAATTGCATTTGTTTTCCGATTGCCATTGCAGATACACAACACGCGATACCGTAATCGTCACCATATGTTTCACGCATAATGTCATCATTTTCATATTGAATTGAGCTTGTTTTAATAGACATTTTTGCACAATACTTCTTATAGTTCTCTGGTAGATTCACAGACCAAAGGACAGTTAAGTTTGGCTCTGGAGCTGGTCCGAGATTGTCTAGTGTATGCAAGAAACGGAATGAGTTTTTCGTAACTAATGGGCGGCCATCAAGTGCTACACCCGCCAGTGATTCCGTCACCCAAGTTGGGTCTCCACTAAATAGTTCATTGTAATCTGGTGTTCTCGCAAACTTCACGAGTCGTAGCTTCATTACAAAATGGTCGACAATTTCCTGCGCTTCTTGCTCGGATAAAATTCCGTTTGCTAAATCTCTTTCAATATAGATATCTAGGAATGTAGACACTCGTCCTAAACTCATCGCAGCTCCATTTTGTTCTTTAATCGCAGCTAAATATGCAAAATACAGCCATTGAAATGCTTCCTTCGTATTTGCTGCTGGTTCTGAAATGTCATATCCATAGGCAACAGCTAACTCCTTCAATTCCTGAAGGGCACGAATTTGTTCAGAAATCTCTTCCCTGTCACGAATGACGTCATCAGTCATGGTTCCATTTCCTGTTTCAAGAAGATCCATTTTCTTATCTTCGATGAGACGATCTACACCATAAAGGGCAACTCTTCGGTAATCGCCAATGATTCTTCCACGGCCATATGCATCAGGCAGTCCAGTGATGATTCCCGCTTTTCTCGCAAGTTTTATTTCTGGTGTATAAGCATCAAACACACCTTGATTATGCGTTTTTCGATACTCAGTAAAAGTCTTTACAATCTCCTCATCGATTTCAAAGCCATAGGCTTTTGCAGAATCAACTGCCATTCTAATTCCACCAAACGGCTGAAGAGAGCGCTTAAATGGTTTATCCGTTTGAAAACCAACTACTTTTTCCTTTTCCTGATCTAAGTAACCAGGACCATGTGAAGTAATCGTAGATACAATTTTTGTATCCATATCAAGCACTCCACCATTTTCGCGTTCCTGTGTTGTTAATTCCATTACTTGTTCCCAAAGAGCATTTGTTGCTGCAGTTGGCCCCTCTAAAAATGCATCATCCCCGCTATATGGTGTAAAGTTCTCTACTATGAAATTTCGTACATCGATTTCTTTTTGCCATTTTCCTTCTTTAAAACCAGTCCATGCTTTCATTATCAATGACCTCCATTACAAGGTTTTATATATGCTTTTGATTAAGTTATAGTTTGCTCACTACCGAACAAACTTCCTTACACCCTCATCATACAATGGTTAGAGTTCGGTGTCATGTGAAAAATTTCACAAATAAACGAAGTTACCAATTTAGCCACAATTTTATCAAAATTTAGTCAAAATTATGAGACCGGGAAAGTGTTGGCCTTTCACTTTTAGTATCTGTAAGATGGGGGCCGAAAATGGGCTGGAGTGCCTTCAATCTCCTAGTAACTGGAAGGTAGTGACCTTCCAAAGCTGCTGGATTACCGTCATTCTCCTAATGCCTGGAAAGTGATAGCCTTCCATTGTTGCTA